>NZ_JASJSU010000037.1:0-43821 GCF_030237045.1 Stenotrophomonas maltophilia group sp. Smal17 | reverse complement strand
GGGCGCTTTGCTTGCGAAGCACTGCTTCGCAAGCGCCCGAACGCACAGCCGCCAGCGGCTGGGCCGGACCCCGGAGGGGGATTTACGGCGTCCCCCGCAACCGGACCCACCCCGCCAATCCCAGGAACCCGCTCTGGCTCTTGCTTCGGCTCTGGCCTCTGCAGGTGCCGGGTGCAACCCGGCCGATACCCTGCCAGTGCTAGGCTGTGGGCACCGACAACCACGGAGGCGGGATGGGGGCGATCGTGTTGTTGCCGCTGTGCGTGGACGACGCTGCGCTCGACCGCTGCCTGGCGGCGCTGGATGCCGGCACCGCACCGGGTACCGCGGTCTGGCTGGCCGACGATGCGCAGACCGGTCCGCGTGCACAGGCCGTGGTGGAGCACTGGTTGGCACATACGCCGCTGCAGGCCGAATACACCCGGCGTGCACGGCCACTGGGCGAAGTCGCCCACCTTGATGAAATGCTGCGGGCCTGCGATGGCCTGGACGTGGCGGTGCTGGCGCCGGACAGCGTGCCGGCGCCGGGTTGGCTGCAGCAGCTGCAGGACGCCTTCGCCCGCGATGCCGCCATCGCCACCGCGACGCCGTGGTGCAATGCCGGGGAAACGGCGGCCTGGCCTCGGCTGGGCGAGATCAATCCCGAACCCCAGGACCCGGCCGTGCTGGCGCACACTTGTGCCACACTGCCGACGCTGCATCCGGAACTGCCTTCGGCGGTCACCCATGCGGTACTGGTGCGCGGCAATGCGCGCCGTCGCGCCGGTGGCCTGGACGTGGACAGCTACGCCGGCTGGAACGCCGCACTGGTCGATCTCAGCCTGCGCATGGCCGGGCTGGGATGGCGCAACGTGCTGTGCGAGACCGCCTTCGTCAGCCGGGCAGGGGAGGCGATCAGCCGCGACGGTGACCTTGAAGCGCTAGCCGCGCGCTGGCCGGGCTGGGTGCCACGGCTGGCCGACTTCCTGATGCATGATCCGCTGCATGGACTGCGTGCCGATCTGCAACAGCGCATGCAGCAGGCGATAATGCCGCGCGAACAGGGCGACCTGTTCGTCCCGCCCGCGCCGGAGCCACCCGCTTGAATGTTGCCATTGCCGCCATCGTCGTCACCTACCAGAGTGGCAGCACCATCGATGCCTGCCTCTCGCGCCTGCGCCAGGCGCAGGATGTGGCCGAGATCCGGGTGATCGACAATGGTTCGCTGGATGGCACGCTGGACATCGTGCAGCGGCATGCCAGCCATGATGCCCGCGTGCGTTTCGTCGGCAATCCGGACAATCCCGGTTTTGCTGCCGCCAACAACCAGGGCGTGGCCGACTCGGCCAGCCCGTGGCTGGCCTTCATCAACCCGGACCTGATGGTCGAAGCGGATACCCTGGCCGAGCTGCGCCGCCGTGCCGAGGCGCTGGGCGATTGCCTGCTCGGCGTCGAGCAGCTGGACGAGCATGGCCAGGCCGACGCGGCGGTACGCCGTCGCGATCCCGATTTCCTGTTGATGCTGCGGTCGCCCGGCCAGGGTTCGAAACTGGCGGTGCCGCGCGATCCGCACCAGGCCCTGCAGCGGGTGCCGGCGCTGTCCGGTGCGTTGCTGATGATGCCGCGCGTCCTGTTCGACCGCATCGGCGGTTGGGATGCGGGCTACCGTCTGCATGCCGAAGACCTGGACCTGTGCCGCCGTGCGCGCGAGGCCGGCGCGGTGGTGGCGATCGCCAACGATCTGCAGGTGACCCACGTGCGCGGTGTCTCCAGCCGCTCGCGGCCGTTCTTCGTCGAATGGCACAAGCACAAGGGCCTGTGGCGCTACTTCCAGAAATTCGAGGCGAAGCAGCGCCCGCTGCCGGTGCGCGCTGCGGTATGGGCGGCGATCTGGGCGCATGCGCTGATGCTGGTGCCGCGCCTGCTGCGCAGGTCGCTGTAGAGGTGCGCCCACGCTCGGCTCAGGCAACGATCCAGCCGAGCATGGCTCGGCTCTACAGACGGGGGGCAGGCCCCCCGGTTCACCCCGGCGGGCGCATAATCCGCCCCATGCCTATCATCCAGTCCCTGCTCGACACCGACCTGTACAAGTTCACCATGATGCAGGCGGTGCTCCATCAGCATCCCGGCGCCCAGGTGCAGTACCGGTTCAAGTGCCGCACCCCCGGCATCGACCTGGCCCGCTACATCGACCAGATCGACGAAGAAATCGACCACCTGTGCACCCTGCGCTTCAGTGACGCAGAGCTGGACTACATGCGGGGCCTGCGTTTCGTAAAGCCGGACTTCGCCGATTTCCTCGGCCTGTTCCATCTCGACCGCAAGTACATCCAGCTGCGCGCGTCGAAGGCGGTGCCTGGCGAGATCGAGCTGGACATCACCGGGCCGTGGCTGCACACCATCCTGTTCGAAGTGCCGCTGCTGGCGATCATCAACGAAGTCTGGTTCCGCAACACCACCACGGCCGACTTCGCCGAGGGCGAGCGCCGGCTGCAGGCCAAGGCCGCGCTGCTGCGCGATACCCCCGGCTTCGAACAATGCCGCATTGCCGACTACGGCAGCCGCCGCCGTTACTCGCGTGACTGGCACGCGCGCCTGCTGCCGTTGCTGCGCGATGCCCTTGGCCCGCAGCTGGTCGGCACCAGCAACGTGCACTTCGCGCGGCTGTATGGCATGACCCCGCACGGCACCATGGCCCATGAGTACCTGCAGGCGTTCCAGGCGCTGGGCCCGCGCCTGCGCGACTCACAGGTGGCGGCGCTGGAATCGTGGGCGCGCGAGTACCGCGGCGACCTCGGCATCGCGCTGTCCGACGTGGTCGGCCTGGACGCGTTCCTGCGCGACTTCGACATGTACTTCTGCAAGCTGTTCGACGGCGTCCGCCATGATTCGGGCGATCCGTTCGACTGGGGCGACCGCATGCTGGCGCATTTCCAGCAGCGCCGCGTCGATCCGCGCAGCAAGGTGCTGGTGTTCAGCGATGGGCTCGACATTCCCAAGGTGATGCGCCTGTACGACTACTTCCGCGGTCGCTGCCAGGTCGCATTCGGCGTCGGCACCCACCTGACCAATGATCTGGGCCCGACGCCGCTCAACATCGTCATCAAGATGGTCCGCTGCAATGGCCAGCCGGTGGCCAAGCTCAGCGATTCGCCGGGCAAGAGCATGTGCGACGACCCGGGTTACCTGGCTTACCTGCGCCAGGTCTTCGAGTTGCCGCAGCCGGAATGACCGGCCCGGTGGGGGCGGGTGCTTACAGGTAGTCGACGACCACCAGATAGGCGCCCTGCAGCGGCTGCTGCTGCGAAGCCTGGACGCGGTAGCGTTCGGAGAAGGCGATATCGCCGGCGCGCATCGCGCTGGCCGACACCGACAGCTTCTTGCCCTGGCGCTTGCCGTCGCGCAGCGTCGCAGCCTGGCCATCGGCCAGCGCGGTCACTTCCACCGTCGAACCCTTGGCCGACGGCGGGCAGGCCGCCAGGCTCAGTTCGCCCTGGGACAGGTTCGTCGTGCAGCCCGGCTCGGCGATGCGGCCGCTGAAACGGATGCTGCCGCTGCTGGCCTGGGCCAGCGCACTGACGGACATCAGGGCCACGCACAGCAGAATGGAGTTCCTCATGACACGTTCTCTGGTTCGGTGTGTCCTAGTTAGCGACAGCTTCGATCAGCCTTTAATAGGACGAGTTCGAATCTGCTAGGGCCATCACCAAGAAAGAGTGATGCGCATCAAAGAAGCTGATTTCCGCCTGAAAAAGGCCGGATTCCCTGCATGCCGGATGCGTCACTCGATACGTCATCGAACGTCGTTTGCGGCCTGCCTGGGCCCGCGTCAAATCCCCCACGCGCCCCTGGGTTCCATTTCGCTTAGCACGTCACATTTGTGCCGTCAATAAATTGGCGTTCATAAAAATAATGAGACTTTCATCACACTTGTGCCTATACTTGCGTCACGGATTCAGGGGAAGGTATGTCCGAGTCCGGCCACAGGTGAGACGCAAGGATGGGTCTTGTTAGCCCGGCAGTGCTCCTTGCTTCCTCCTCTACTTCTCATCTCTTCAGTAGGGTTAGGTAAAAGCGAATGCACAAGAACACTCTCATCGCCGCTCTGATGCTGGCCGCCGCTCCGCTGGCCGCCAACGCCGCCGACGGCACCATCACCTTCAATGGCAAGGTCACCGACAAGACCTGCACCATCTCGACCCCGGGCGGCAAGGACTTCGCCGTCAACCTGCCGACCGTGTCCAAGAACACCCTGGCCACCGCCGGTGCCGTTGCGGGCCGTACCCCGTTCGCCATCAACCTGACCAAGTGCAGCGCCGGCAACGTCGCCACCTACTTCGAGCCGGGTTCGACCGTCGACTTCAACAGCGGCCGCCTGGTCAACCAGGCCTCGGCCAACGCTGCCACCAACGTGCAGCTGCAGCTGCTGGGCTCCAACAACCAGTTCCTGCCGATCAAGGCTGCCGGCGCTGGCCTGGCCCAGACCAACTCGCAGTGGGTCACCGTCGGCACCGACGGCTCGGCCGACCTGAACTACTACGCTGAGTACTACGCCACGGCCGCCGCCACCCCGGGCGACGTCACCAGCAGCGTCAAGTACACGATCATCTACAACTGATCGTCGTCGTACCCGCATTGGCCGGCGTACGCGCCGGCCAATGCTCCGCGGCCCCTGGCCACACCTCTCGAGCGTAGTACTTCCGATGAAAGCATTCTTTCCCCGGGCGCTGCTGCTGGCAGCGTTCACGCTGCCCTTCTGCCAGGACGCACTGGCCGGCGTGGTGGTCAATGGCACGCGGGTGATCTACCCGGCGCAGGCGCGCGAAGTCACCGTGCAGGTCGACAACGTGGGCGACTCGCCGGCCCTGGTGCAGGCCTGGATCGACAGTGGCGATGCCAACCAGACCGCCGATACCAGTGATGCCCCGTTCGTGCTGACGCCGCCGATCGCGCGCGTCGAGCCGGGCCGCAGCCAGGCGCTGCGCGTGATCTTCTCCGGTGCGCAACTGCCGGCCGACCGTGAGTCGGTGTTCTGGCTGAACGTGCTGGATGTGCCGCCGTCGCCGGACAACGCCGACAACACGGGCGAACAGAATTACCTGCAGGTCGCGTTCCGTTCGCGCCTGAAGCTCTTTTACCGGCCGCAGGGCCTGAAGGGCGTTGCCAACGACGCACCGGCAGCGCTGCGCTGGACCCGCACGGGCGACCGCCTGCGCGTGGAAAACCCCAGTCCGTTCCACGTCACGCTGGCCGAAGTGCATGCCGTGACCGGCAGCAGCGAAAAGGCCGTCGAGGACAAGGGCGCAATGGTCGCGCCGAAGCAGAGCCTGGAGTTCGCCGCGCCGGCGGGCACCGACCAGGTGCGCTTCATCACCATCAACGATTACGGCGGTCGGGTGGGACACACGATCCGCCTCGGCAGCACCGGGGGCTGAACGCGCCGCGCCGGCCCAGGGCCAGCGCATCCCGCCACCGCCGCCGCGCGGCGAATTGAAGGAATGTCAGTGTGATCGGAAACAGATTGACATTGTCGATCCACCAGGCGATCTGCCTGTTGGCTGCTGGCGTGGCCTGCCCAGGATGGGCACTGGCAGCGCCGGCCAATCTGGGCGAGCAGGCGCTGATGGCGCAGAGCGGCGCAGCCAATGCGCGTGCCCCGGAATCGGCCCAGTTCAATTCCAGCTTCCTGTCCGGCCAGGCCAAGCAGGTCGACCTGGCGGCCTTCAGCAATGGCAACCCGATGGTGGCCGGCACCTACCGCGTCGACGTCTACGTCAACGGTGGCTGGCAGGGCCGTCGCGACCTGCAGTTCAAGGCCGACGCGCAGGGCCATGTCGATGCATGCCTGCCGCTGCCGATGCTGGAAGAGATGGGCGTGGACAGCGAGGCCGTGCTGCTGCAGCAGGACCCGACGCTGCCGACCGACAAGACCAGCTGCGTGCCGGTGCAGAAGCGCATGGCCAATGCCTACGGCATCTATGACAGTGGCAACCTGCGCTACGACCTCAGCATTCCGCAGGTGTTCCTGCGCCGCGAAGCACGCGGCTACGTCAACCCGGCCCTGTGGGACCGTGGCATCAACGCCGGCTTCGTCGGCTACAGCTTCAATGCCATCGACAGCGACAGCCGCGTCGAAGGTGGCCAGCGCAACCGCAGCGCCTACCTCGGCCTCAATGCCGGCCTGAACCTGGGCGGCTGGCAGTTCCGCCACGACTCGAACCTGACCTGGTCCGAGGGCGATGGCCGCCACTGGCAGAGCATTGCCACCTACGCGCAGCGCGGCATCCCGCAGGTGCGTGGCATGCTCACCATCGGTGAGGCCTACACCACCGGCGAACTGTTCGATTCGATCGGCTACCGCGGCGCCAGCCTGGCCAGCGACGACCGCATGCTGCCCGACTCGCTGCGCGGCTACGCGCCGGTCGTGCGCGGCATCGCCGAAACCAACGCGCGCGTTGAAGTGCGCCAGAACCAGCAGCTGATCTATTCCTCCACCGTGTCGCCGGGCAGCTTCGTCATCGACGACCTGTACCCGACCGGCTACGGCGGCGACCTGGAAGTGAGCGTGATCGAGGCCGATGGCCGCCGCCGCGAATTCAAGGTGCCATTCGGCTCGGTGCCGCAGATGCTGCGCGAAGGCGTATCGCGCTACGCGCTGACCGCCGGCCAGGTACGCAACAAGCTGCTGGCCGATGAGCCGTGGCTGGTGCAGGGTACCTACCAGCGCGGCATCGGCAACCAGCTGACCCTGTACGGCGGCAGTGCGCTGAGCGATGGTTACCTGTCGCTGCTGTACGGCGTTGGCCTGTCCACGCCGGTCGGTGCGTTCGCGGCCGACGTCACCCATGCGCGCACCTCGTTCGATCACTACGGCAACCACACCGGTGCCAGCGTGCGCTTGAGCTACAGCAACATGATCGGCGAGACCGGGACCAACCTGACCCTGGCCGCGTACCGCTATTCGACCGAAGGCTTCTACAGCCTGCAGGACGCGCTGTATGGCCGCGACTCGGACAAGCGCGGCATCGATCCGACCACCCGTGGCCGCCAGCGCAGCCAGTTCCAGCTGACCCTGAACCAGCCGCTGGGCCGTCGCGGCGGCGCGCTGTACGTGACCGGCTCGGTGCGTGACTTCTACGATCGTGCCGGTACGTCCAAGCAGTACCAGGTCGGCTACAACAACGCCTGGCGTTCGGTGAACTTCGGTTTCTCCGCACTGCGTACCGAAGAAGGCGTGCTCGGTCGTTCCGACACCCAGTACCTGCTGTCGATGAGCGTGCCGCTGGGCCGTGGCACCCACCCGGTGTCGTTCAGTGCCGACCTCGGCATGCGCGACCGCGGCGGCTACGACAACAGCCGCGTCGGCATCACCGGTTCTGCCGGTGTCGACAACAACTTCAGCTACGGCGCGGCCCTGTCCGATTCGCGCGAGGGTGGCACCACCGCGGTCGGCAATGTCGAGTACCGCAGCCGCTACTCGGCACTGAACGCGACCTACAGCCATTCGCGTGATTTCCGCCAGGCCTCGGTCGGTGCCAACGGCAGCGTGGTCGTGCATCCGGGCGGTTTCACCTTCACCCCGCAGCGCGGCGACACCATGGTGCTGGTCGAAGCACCGGGCGCGCGCGATGCCATCGTCAGCAACGCCCCGGGCCTGCGCGTGGACGGCCGCGGCTACGCGGTGGTGCCGTACGTGTCGCCGTACCGCCTCAACACCGTCACCCTCGACCCGCAGGGCATGGCCCACGACGTCGAGCTGGAAAGCACCAGCCAGTCGGTCGCGCCGTTCGCCGGTGCCATCAGCTACCTGCGTTTCGACACCCGCAAGGGCAACGCGCTGCTGATCCAGGTCCGCAACCCCGATGGCCGCAGCATGCCGTTCGGCGCGCAGGTCAAGGATGAGCAGGGCCAGCCGGTGGGCATGGTCAGCCAGGGTGGCCGCCTGTACGTGCGCAGCGAACAGAACCAGGGCCGCCTGCTGGTGGAGTGGGGCGCCGGTGCCGATCAGCGCTGCACCATTGATTACCAGGTTCCGGCGGGCGCCGACGCGTCCAAGACCGGCTTCATTCCGCTGGAGGCAGCATGCCGATGATTCCTTTCCGTGGCCGCAGGCTGCTGGCCACGCTGGCCCTGCTCGGTGGCGCGCTGCTGGCGCAGCAGGCCAGCGCCGCCTGCCGCATCCAGATCAACGGTTTCGTCGCCCAGGATGTGCAGATGGACATGGGCCAGATCGTGATCCTGCCCAGCACGCCGGTGGGTGGTGTGATCAAGGAACTCAGCGTGCCGATCAACCAGCAGAACAACGTCGCCCGTTGTGACTACTGGTACGGCGGCAGCTCGACCGGTGAGTACGTCAATGCGCCGCAGAAGCGGCCGGTGGCCGGCTTCGCCAACGTCTACGAGACCGGCGTTGCCGGTGTGGGCATCCGCCTGTTCCGCGACTCCGGCGCGATCCAGACCTATTACCCGCATTCCATCAACTTCGGCGCCAACTCCACCATCTCGCTGATCGGTGGCCAGTTCCGCATCCAGCTGATCAAGACCGCCGCACAGACCGGTTCGGGCGTGATCGCGCCGAACGGCCGCTTCACCACCTACTACTTCGATGGCGACGGCCCCAGCCGCCCGGTGCTGACCTCGACCTTCCGCGGTTCGGGCACCACCGTGGTCAGCCCGACCTGCGAAGTGCAGGCCGGCAGCCGCAACATCGCCGTTGATTTCGGCAGCGTGCCCAACACCAGCTTCACCGGCGTCGGCTCGCGTGCGGTCGATCGTGACTTCGAGATCCGCCTGAACTGCCAGGGCAGCAACGTTGCGTCTTACCAGAGCAAGATCGGCATCCGCCTCGACGCCGACCAGGACAGTTCGAACATGCCCGGCGTGCTGAAGCTGAGCGCGGCCACCAACAGTGCGACCCGCATCGGCATCCAGATGGTGCAGCGTGATGGCAGCACCGAACGCGAAGTCCGCTTCGGCCAGGCCATCAATGTCGGCACCACCGCGCCGGGTACCAGTGTCATGAGCCTGCCGCTGCGGGCCCGCTATGTGCAGACCCAGGCCGGGACCGTCGGTGCCGGTGTCGCCAACGGGCAGGCAACGTTCACGATCCAGTACGAGTAACAGCGTTTTTCCATCGCTGAGCACTGCCCCGCACGTCGCCTGTTCCGCAGGCGGCGTTGACTGCGTCTTGATGCCGCAAACGTGAAGATCGGAGCTATCATGACCGTACAGAAACATGAATGTGATGTGCGTCATGGAAATGACCTTCCCTTCACCGCAGCGTCTCCGCCATCGGGCCTTCCACCCGGTTGAGGGGCGTTGAAAGGACCCGGCGTGACAGCAGCCCACCTTGCCATTGCCGGATTGCCTTCGGAGTTCGTTGAGATGCGCGGGGGCGGCCTGTACTGGGTCGTCGCGGCCGGCAGTGCGCCGACCGACCTGCTCGGCGCCGGCGTGCTGTCCACCGCCGCCGCACTGCAGGACGCCGTTCTGGTGACGCTGGGCCGTGGCGCCGAGCCGATGCTGTCGCTGCTGGCGGACGATCAGGGGCCGCTGCGCCTGCGCCTGTTCCAGCGTTCCCACCACGGCATGCAGCAGGCGTTGCGCGGCTTGCCGCAGGACCTGCCGCGGGTGGCGTCCGCCGCCACCGGGCTCAGCCTGGTGCAGTTTCCGGTTGCCGCGCTGGATGGCTGGGATGACACGCGCCTGGCGCGCTGGTGCGAGCGGCTGCAACGCTGGGCCGGGCAGACCGGCCAGATCGTGCTGCTGCTCTGCCATGGCGAAGTCGCCACCCTGGCACCGCGCCTGCTGCCCTTGAACCGCGCCTGCGCCGGCGTGGCCCAGCTGCACCCGCATCGCGGCGCCCTGCAGCTGCTGCTGCACTACTGGTCGAACAGCCATGGCGTGGTCGCGCAGCGTTCTTTTGCCGTGCTGCAGGAAGGGACGGGCCTGCGCCACGTGGCCGAGGCCGATACTGCTGACGAGGCTGCCAGCCTTGCCAGCGGAAGTGATCGCGACGTCTTCCTCGCCCAGGCCAACGTGCTGGAGGGCGCGCCGCCGCTGTCCGCCGCATGGCGCCTCTACGAGGGCTGGGCCGGTCTGCTCCCGGCCGCACTGCAGGCGCGCGAGGCCACGGTGGTGCTGGCCATCAACGAGAACGCCCAGGTGGACGCGCTGGCGCGGCTGCTGCACCGCCTGCGCCGCGAGCGCGGCACCGCCCTGAAACTGGTCGTGCGCGAGCTTCAGCCCTGCCTGCGTTACGCCGACGAACGCCTGCTGATGCAGTGCGGGTGCAGCCTGGTGGTGCCGGCCGACACGCCGCTGCCACGCCTGCTGACGCTGCTGGAAACGGTGCAGCGGCAGCGCTGGCAGGGCCAGCTGGCCGATGACCCGGAGCCGCTGATCCGCGCCCATCGGCCGCCGTCGTTGAGCGGCCTGGTCAATGCCGCACGTTTCCGCCAGATCGCCGCAGAACGCATCGACCAGGACGGCAGCGCGGTGGAAAGCGCAGTGCTGGCCCTGCAGCCGGTTGCCGGCCTGCGCGCCGAACAGACCCTGCAACAGCTGCGCATCCGCCGCCAGGGTGATCTTGCCTGTGTCTATCGCGGGCAGGTCCGCCTGTTCCTGTTCGGCTGTCGCCGCGATGCGGTCGAGCAGGCGCTGGGCAACCTGTTCCGCCTGCCTTGGCGCGAACTGTTTGACGGCTATCAGCGCCTTGCCGAGTACGACATCGCCGCCATGAACCCGAGCGGCAGTGATCCGGACGCCGAGCTGCTGCCCGAGGCGCCGGTTGCCTTGCCCGCAGTGGCTCCGGTGCGGGAAGCGCCTGCCGTCGTTGCCCCGAAGCCGCTGCGGCTGGGAGATACCGCATGACCACCGACCAGCAACTCTGGACCCTGATCGTCGCCTGCGCGGTCGTGATGATTCCCTTCGGGGCCATGCTGGGCACCCTGTGGCGCGGGCTGCGCCGCCGTGCCACGCGCTGGTTGCCGCCCCGCCATCTGCGCCGCGCCGGCGTACGCCAACGTGCGCCGCAGAGCGCTGCATGAGTCCGCAGAACGTTCCCGCATCTCCGTTCGCATGGGCCGACCTGCGTGGCTGGAACCTGTATTTCCTGTCCAAGGTGGTGCTGGCCTGGATGGGCGCGCTGGACCTGAAGATCCTGCCCAACCTGTTGTTCCTGGGCGCGCTGCTGGTGCCGCTGCGTTGGCGCTGGGCACGCATCGCACGCACCGTCGTGGCCGTGCCGGTGGGCGTGGCGCTCTATTACCAGGACACCTGGTGGCCACCGTTCCAGCGCCTGCTGGTGCAACCGGGCGTGCTGGATTTCTCGGCGGACTACTGGCTCGAACTGGCCCAGCGCTTCATCAACTGGCAGATGGTGGCGGTGCTCGCGCTGCTGCTGGTGGCCTACTTCCTGCTCAAACCGTGGCTGCGCATCACCACCCTGAGCGTGCTGGGCATGCTTGGCCTTGCCGTCATGGCGATACCGATGCCGGCGGGCTGGAACTGGGGGCAGGGCACTGCCACGGCGGCCAGCACAGGGACCGCTGGGGCGACGACAGGGGGACTGCCGCCGGCCAACAACGACACGCTCAATGCGTGGCTGACCAGTTTCTACCAGCAGCAGGCCAGCCTGAAGACCAGCTTCCCGGCGCCGGCCAGCGGTGCTCCGTTCGACGTCATCATCCTCAACATCTGCTCGCTGGCGTGGAGCGACCTGGATGAAGTCGGGCTGCGCCAGAACAACCTGCTCGACCACATGGACGTGGTGTTCGACGATTTCAATTCGGCCACCGCCTACAGCGGCCCGGCAGCGATCCGCCTGCTGCGCGCCAGCTGTGGCCAGACCTCGCATACCAAGCTGTTCGACCCGGTGCCTGCCGAGTGCCAGCTGTTCTCGAACCTGCAGCGGCTGGGCTTCCAGAGCGAGCTGGCGATGAACCACGATGGCCACTTCGACGACTTCATCGGCGAGCTGCACCAGTACGGTGGGCTGCAGGCACAGCCGATGGATATCAGCGCCTTCCCGAAGGCGTTGGTGGCGTTCGACAAGTCGCCACTGCGCCGCGATGGCGACGTGCTGATGGCCTGGTGGAAACAACGGCTGGCCGAAGCCCCGCAGCAGGTGGCGCTGTTCTACAACACGATCTCGCTGCATGACGGCAATCGCATCGTCGGTGCCGATGGTCGTTCCAACGCGGCCGACTACAAGGCGCGCGCGGAAATGGTGCTGGGTGACATGGCCGGTTTTGTCGATGCGGTGGAAAAGAGCGGCCGGCGCGCGATGATCGTGGTGGTCCCCGAACATGGCGCCGCGCTGCACGGTGACCGCATGCAGATTCCGGGCATGCGCGAGATTCCCAGCCCGTCGATCACCCACGTGCCGGTGGGCGTCAAGCTGGTCGGGATGGGCGCACCGGCGGCCGGTGGCCCGCGCCACATCCCCGAGCCAAGCAGCTACCTGGCCGTGTCCGAGCTGGTCTCGCGCGTCTACGCACTCAACGCGCAGTCGCCGCCGAGCGAGCGCAACTGGGACAGCCTGCTCAAGGGCCTGCCGCAGACGCCCTCGGTGTCGGAGAACGAAGGCGCCAAGGTCATCGACTACGGCGGCAAACCCTGGCTGCAGTTGCAGGGCAGCCAGACCTGGAGCCCCTACCCGGAGGATGCGCGCTGATGCCTGCCGACATTCTTGCCGTGCCTGCCACCCTGTCCGTGGAAGAGGACGACATCGATCTGCTGCGCCGCAGCCTGGACATGCCGGAGCTGCCCTACGTGGATTTCTCGGCCCAGCATGAACGTGCCCAGGCGCTGGCGCGCTGGCCGTTGCTGGCGGAACTGGAGCGGCGCGGATGAGCAACCTGTTGTCCCTGCAGGGCGTCCACGGCGGTACCGGCGTGACCACGGTGCTGGCCGCGCTGGGGCAAGGCCTGCATGCCCAGGGCCAGCGCGTGCTGCTGGTGGAATGCAGTCCCGACCAGATGCTCGGCCTGCATCTGGGCCTGCCCGCCGATGTCGAAGGTGGCTGGGCGCGTGCACAGCTGGACGGCAGCGACTGGCGCGATGCCGCCTATGCCATCGCGCCCGGCTTGGCCGTGCTGCCCTATGGCCGGGTGGATGCCGGGGGCGCGATGCAGATCGAGCAGCAGCTGCGCCAGGCGCCTTCGACCTGGGCCGATCGCCTGCCGCTGCTGCAGGCCCAGTTCGACTGGGTGCTGTTCGATCTGCCGCAGCGCCTGCCGGCACATGCGGCAGCCATCAACCAGCACGCGCGCTGCACCCTGCCGCTGCGCCTGGCCTGCGTCGATCCGGTCAGTCATGTGTTCCTGCAACGGCAGCCGGATGACGAGCGCCTGGTGCTGGCCAACCGCTACGACCCGGCCGTTCCGGTGCAGCGCGATCTGATGCAGCTGTGGCTGCACACCCATGCCAGGCGGCTGGTGCCGCAGCCGTTGCATGAGGATGCGCGGGTGCCGGCCGCACTCGCCAGCAAGCAACCGCTGGGGCGTTACGCGGCGAACTCGCTGGCCGCGGCCGACGTCGATGGCCTGGTGCTGTGGTGCCTGGCTGAAGCGGCGCGGCGGCAGCACCGCGAAGGCGGCCCCTGATGGGCGCCCGGGTCTACTACCTGGGCTGGGGGCGCCTGCGCGAGCGGGTGCATGCGTCCTGGCCGACGCGGGCGCTGCTGTGGTTGCTGCAATGGACCGGGTGGGCCTTCCTGCGCCTGGAGGGACCGGCCTGGCAGTCGATCGCGCCGCGCCTGCGCAACGCCTTCCCGCAGATCCAGGGTGACCGTCGCTGGCGTCCGGGTGATCCGCTGCGCCTGCTGATCCAGGCCGCCTGGCTGTCACTGGTGCGGCTGGTGCCGAAGGCGTCGAAGCGGCGGCAGCGCCTGGCCGAAGCCAACCGCCAGCGGATTGCCGAGCTTCGCGGCGCCGCAGGCCGAGGCCGCCTGCGCTATCTGCGGGCGATGAGCGATGCGCCCAGCGAATTCTGGAACAGCCGTTTCGCAGGCTGGTTCGGGCAGCGCGTCCGCGCCCTGTCGCCGCGCTCGCGGCATCTGCTGACGCTGCTGATCGGCTTGATCACGCTCGGGCTGGCGGCGCTGTGCATCACCCAACCGTTCACCTACGTCGCGCAGTTCGTGTTCGTGTTGCTGCTGTGGGTCATCGCCCTGCTGGTGCGGCGCATGCAGGGCCGCTACGCCACGCTGGTGCTGGTGGTGCTGTCGATCACCGTCTCCTGCCGCTACCTGTGGTGGCGCTACACCGCCACCCTGAACTGGAACAGCACCTTCGACCTGATCTGCGGCGTGATCCTGCTGGCTGCGGAAACCTACTCCTGGCTGGTGCTGATGCTGGGCTACGTGCAGGTCGCCTGGCCGTTGCGCAGGCGACCTGCGCCGCTGCCGGCCGACGTACGGCAATGGCCGACGGTGGACGTGCTGATTCCCACCTACAACGAAGACCTGACGCTGGTACGGCATACCGTATACGCCGCGATGGGCCTGGACTGGCCTGCGGACAAACTGCGCATCCACATCCTGGATGACGGCAAGCGCGAGGAGTTCCGTGCCTTCGCCGAGCGCGCCGGGGTGAACTACATCACCCGTACCGACAACCGCCACGCCAAGGCCGGCAATCTCAACCATGCGCTTACCCTGATCGATGGCGAGCTGGTGGCGATCTTCGACAGTGACCATCTGCCGGTGCGCTCGTTCCTGCAGATCACCTGTGGCTGGTTCCTGCGTGACCCGAAGCTGGCGCTGGTGCAGACCCCGCATCACTTCTTCTCCGCCGACCCGTTCGAGCGCAACCTGCAGGTGTTCCGCAGCGATCCCAACGAGGGCGAGCTGTTCTACGGGCTGGTGCAGGACGGCAACGATCTGTGGAACGCGGCCTTCTTCTGTGGCTCCTGCGCGGTGCTGCGGCGCGAGGCCATCGATGCGATCGGCGGCTTTGCCACCGAGACCGTCACCGAAGATGCGCATACCGCCCTGCGCCTGCACCGCAAGGGCTGGAATTCGGCTTACCTGCGCATCCCGCAGGCGGCCGGGCTGGCCACCGACAGCCTCGGCGCGCACGTCAACCAGCGCATCCGCTGGGCGCGCGGCATGGTGCAGATCTTCCGCATCGACAACCCATTGCTGGGCAAGGGGCTGAGCCTGTTCCAGCGCTTCTGCTATGCCAACGCCATGCTGCATTTCCTTGCCGGCATCCCGCGGCTGGTGTTCCTGACCGCGCCGCTGGCGTTCCTGCTGCTGCACGTCTACATCATCTACGCGCCGGCGCTGGCCATCCTGCTGTTCGTGGTGCCGCACATGGCCCATGCCAGCCTCACCAATGCCCGCATCCAGGGCAAGTACCGCCGCCCGTTCTGGGGTGAGGTGTATGAGACCGTGCTGGCCTGGTACATCGCGCGTCCCACCACGGTGGCACTGTTCAGCCCGGGGCGCGGCAAGTTCAACGTCACCGACAAGGGCGGCACCCAGGCCGGTGACCGCTTCGACTGGCGGGTGGCGCGGCCCTATCTGGTGCTGGCACTGCTGAACGTGCTGGGCCTGTGCTTTGCGGTGTGGCGGTTCATGCACGGGCCGGCCGATGAACGCGGCACGGTGGTCGTCAGCTCGCTGTGGGTGCTGTACAACCTGCTGATCATCGGCGGAGCGCTGGCCGTGGCCGCCGAAGTGCAGCAGGTGCGGCGCACCCATCGCGTCACCACCCGCCTGCCGATGGCGCTGGAGATTCCCGATGGCCGGCGCCTGCGTGGCGTGCTGCAGGACTACTCCAACGATGGCGTTGGCGTCGAGCTGGGCGAAGATGCCCAGCTCGCCGAAGGCCAGCAGGTACAGGTGCTGCTGGGGCGTGGCCGGCGTGAATTCGCTTTCCCGGCGCGCGTGCAGCGCACCGTCGGCCACCGCTTGGGCCTGCTGCTGCTGTTCGAGGACGAGCGCCAGCGCGTGGAGTTCGCCCAGTGCACGTTCGCACGCGCGGACGCGTGGCTGGACTGGCATGCCGGCTATCAACCCAAGAGCCTGCCGCGCAGCCTGTGGAGCGTGCTGGTCCTGGGCTGGCGCGGTTACCGCCGGATGGGCGATTTCACTCCGTTCGACCTCGACCGCCCGGCACACTGGAATCGTCGCCTGCTGCGATGGCTCGCCAGCTTTGCCCCGCAACGTCCGCTTCCTTCCCACCCGGCTGACCCAGCCGCTGATCCAGGGCTTCGTCCATGAGCATTCCGTCTTCTCTGCGCTGGCTGCTGTTGCCCCTGCTGGCCCTGCCGGTGGCATCCGGCAACAGCGCACCTGCGCCGGTTCCGGTGCCGCCGCCCGCACCGGCGAATGCCCCGCCGGTGGCAGCGCCGCCTGCGCTGCCCGCGACCTCGGCCACCCCCGCGGTTCCGGCCGAGGCAGCGGCGCTGACCCAGACCTGGGCCGGCAGCGCCTGGCCCTGGCAGCGGCAGAGCACGTTCGCCCAGCTGGGGCGCCGCCAGGACACCCTGCTGTCCGGCGTGCGCAACGCCACCACGTTCGAGTTCCAGGTTCGCCGCGACCGCCTGGTGCGCGATGCGGAGCTGGACCTGAGCTTCACGCCTTCGCCGTCGTTGCTGCCGACCCTGTCGCATCTGCGGGTCTACCTCAACGACGCGATGATGGGCGTGGTGCCGATCAGCAACGATCAGCTGGGCCGCCCGGTGCAGGCCAAGCTGCCGCTGGACGCGCGGCTGATCGCCGACTTCAACCAGGTGCGGCTGGAGTTCGTCGGCCACTACACCGACATCTGCGAAGAACCCACGCACAGTTCGCTGTGGGTCAACCTGTCCAGCAACAGCACCCTGCGCCTGGGCGGGCAGCCGCTGGCGATGCAGGACGACCTGGCGAACTTTCCGCTGCCGTTCTTCGATCCGCGCGACACCGCGCGGCTCGAACTGCCGGTGGTGTTCGCCGGTACCCCGAGCCTGGCACAGCAGCGCGCGGCGGCGGTGATGTCGTCGTACTTCGGCAGCCTCGCCGGCTGGTGGCGGCAGGCGCGGTTCCCGGTGAGCTTCGGCGCGCTGCCCGAGAAGGGCCACGCAGTGGTGCTGGCCGTGAACGGGAAATTCCCCGCGGTGATCGGCAACCACGCGCCGGTGAAGGGCCCGGTGATCGAGTTGATGGCACTGCCGGACGACCCGCAACGCAAGCTGCTGCTGGTGCTGGGCCGCAACGATGACGACCTGCAGAAGGCAGTGGCCGCGATGGCGGCCGGCAACGCGCTGTTCCGCGGGCGCCAGGTCAGCATTGACGAGATCAAGCCACTGGCCCCGCGCAAGCCGTACGACGCCCCGAACTGGGTGCGCACCGACCGCGCCGTGCGCCTGGCCGAACTGCTGGACTATCCGCAGCAGCTGCATGCCAACGGCGTGTCGCCGCAGCCGATCACGGTCAACCTCAACCTGCCGCCGGATCTGTTCATCTGGCGCAACCAGGGCATTCCGCTGAACCTGCGCTACCGCTACACGCCGCCCTTCGGCAGCGACGAGTCGCGGCTGGGCGTTGCGATCAACGATCAGTTCATTTCCAGCTTCCCGCTGGTGCGGCGCACCGGCAAGCAGGGCCTGGAAGAGATCCGTCTGCCGGTGCTGGCCGGTGACGCCGGTGCCGACGATGGCCGCCTGCTGATTCCTGCACTCAAGCTGGGTGACCGCAACCAGCTGCGCTTCGACTTCAACTTCGCCAGCGTGATGGGCAGCGCGCAGCGCGATCATTGCCAGACCGTGCTGCCACCGAACCTGCAGGCGGCGATCGAGGAAGATTCAACCATCGACTTCTCTGGCTTCCATCACTACATGGGCCTGCCGGACCTGTCTGCATTCGCCCTGAGCGGTTTCCCGTTCACCCGCATGGCCGACCTGTCCGAGACCGCCGTGCTGGTGCCGCCCGCTGCCAGCGAGGCGCAGGTCAGCCTGCTGCTGAACCTGGTGGGCGGCCTGGGCGTGCAGACCGGCTACCCCGCCTACGGCCTGCGCCTGTCCGATGACTGGAAGCAGGCCAGCGCACTGGATGCGGACCTGCTGATGCTGGGCGCCTTGCCGGCCGAGCTGCGCGGCAGCCAGCAGCTTTCGCTGCTGATCGATGACCAGCGCACGCGGCTGCTGAACGGCCAGTCGCCTTCGCCGCAGCAGGCGATGGAGCAGGCACGACGTGGCAGCCGTGATGGCGACCCTGCGGTGACCGAGGTTGCGGTGACCGCGCAGGCACCCTTTGCCGCGATCATCGGTATGCAGTCGCCGCATCATGCCCAGCGCAGCATCGTCTCGCTGGCCGCCAGCAATGCCGCGGACTATGGCCTGCTCGACGACGCGCTCAGCGATACCGGCAAGCGCGAGGCGATTGCCGGCTCGGTGGCGATCCTGCGCACATCCGGCATCCACAGCCAGTTCGTGGGTGAGCACTACTACGTTGGCGCGCTGCCGTGGTGGCTGCTGCTGTGGTACCACCTGGCCGACCATCCCGCATTGCTGGCGGTGCTGGCCACGCTGGTGGTGCTGATGTTCGCCTTCCTGCTGTGGCGCACGCTGCGCTGGGTGGCGGCCAAGCGCCTGGATCCGGGGCACTGATGGCGCGCACGCGGCACCCGCTGGTGACGGCGTCGGGGCTGGTCCTGCTGGGACTGGCCGGTGCCGGCCCGTGCGCGGCGCAGGCGTTGCCGGCCACACCGGGTGGCACGGTGGCCGAGCAACGCCAGTGGCTGCTGCAGCAGGTGCGCATCGGCGAGGCCACCGGCCGCCAGAGCCTGATCGAAGACGCGTTGGCGCGGCTGCGGATGCTGGCACCGGATGATCGCGGCACGCTGGTGGCGATCCTGGAAGTGCAGTTGTCGCAGCAGAAGCTGGACGATGCCGAAGCCACGCTGGCACGGCTGCGCCAGATCGGCGCAGGCAGCCGCGAGCTGGCGGCGGGCGAACGCCTGTGGCAGGCCTATCGCGGCGACCTGCAGCAGGAACTGCAGCAGGCCCGCCTGTTCGCCGCCGGTGGTCGCAGCGAGGAAGCACTGGCGATCTACCGCCGCCTGTTCAACGACGATCCGCCGGGCCTGCAGCTGGGCCTGGAATACTGGCGGCTTCGCGGTACCCAGGCCGAAGGCCGTGCACCGGCGATCCGTGCGCTCACCGAGCTCGATCGCAGCTACCCGGGCAATGTTACCCTGCTGCAGGCACTGTCGCAGCTGCTGTTCGCCGCCGGCCGCGACAGCGAGGCACTGGCGGCACTGCAGCGCATGGGGCGCAATCCGGAAGCACGCGGCATGGCCGCCGACGCCGAATGGGCCTATCTGAAGGACCAGCCGGCCGACGAGCGCAGCGTGCGCCGCCTGCAGGACTTCATCACCCGCAATCCCACATTTACCGACATCGCACTGGTGCGCGAGCGCTACGCGGACCAGCACAAGCGGGTGAGTGATCCGGCCTGGCGTGCCGGGCTGCGCGGCCAGCAACTACTGGACGCGGGCCGCAATGAAGACGCCGAGCGCGCCTTCCTGCAGGCGCTGCGAGGATATCCGCGCGAGCCAGGCCTGCTTGGCGGGCTGGGCATGGCGTTGATGCGCCAGGGCCGCCGCGAGCAGGCCATCACCTACTTCCAGCGCGCGGTGCAGGCGACACCGGTCGGCGACAGCAATGACAAGTGGCGCGACCTGATCGCCAGCACCCGCTACTGGCTGCAGCTGGACCAGGCCGATGCCGCGCTGAAGGCGGGCCGCCTGGACGAGGCCGAGCGCCTGTACGCGCAGGCACGGCGGCAGCAGCCGCGCGACGTCAATGCCGCGCTGGGGCTGGTCGACGTCGCCGTCGCGCGCGGTGACGATGCGGCTGCCGAACGCCAGCTGCAGAGCGCGCGGCGGATCGCGCCCAACGATGCCAACGTGGTGCGCAAGCTGGTGCAGCTGTATGGCCGCACCGATCCGCAGCGGCTGGAGGCCTTCATCAACGCGCTGCCTGCCGCACAGCGCAAGCTGTATGCCGAAGACCTGCGCCAGCTGCAGATCACGCGGCTGCGCGAGCGCCGCGAGCAGGCGCTGGCCGCCGGTGACGCCGCCACCGCCATCGAACTGGGAACGCAGCTGCGCGCGGAACTGCCTGATGATGCCTGGCTGGCCTATGCCCTCGGCAACGAGCTGCGTGCGGCGGGCCGGGAGCAGGAGGCCGATGCCGTGGTGGCCGACATGGCCCGGCGCAACGGCAGTGCAGAGGCGCGCTATGCGCAGGCGCTGTACCTGTCCGGGTCCGATCGCCTGCCGCAGGCGCTGGCCGTGCTCGATGCATTGCCCCAGGCGCAGTGGGACGATGACATACGCGCGCTGTCGGCACGCCTGCACCGTCAGCAGCTGACCGACCATCTTTGGGAGCTGCGCGCGCAGGGCAGGGAGGCCGAGGCCATCGCCCTGCTGCTGCAGCAACCGCCCAGCACCGACAACGACATGCTGCTGGCCGAGTGGGCCCGCCTGCGCGGTGATCACGCGCAGGCTCTGCACTACTACCAGCGCGTGCTGGCCGCGCAGCCGGACAACGTCGATGCGCAGCTGGGCCGGATCCAGGCCTGGATCGGCAGCGGCGACCTGGCCAGCGCACGCCGCCAGATGCAGGATGCACCGCCCCAGGTTGCCGATGAGGCGACGGGGCAGCAGCGCCAGCTCGCCACCATCTGGACCGACCTGCGCGAGGACGCGAAGGCGCTTGCGATCCTGCGTGCGCTGCTGGCACGCAGGACCGCGCCCGATGCACAGTCCTGGCGCGACGCGGCACGGCTGGTCCGCCGTGACGATCCGCAGCAGGCGTTGGACATGTACGCGCAGGCGATGGCTGACAATGGGCTGCTGGCACCGGCACAGGCAGCACCGCGCGACAACCGCGCGCTGACGCTGGCCAGCCGCGAGACCGCAGGCGACGACTGGCTGCGTCGCAGCCTGCGCAGTGATGTCGAAACCCTGTACCAGCAGGAGAATCCCACCCTGACCGTGATGCAGGATACGGGGCGCCGCAGCGATGGCACGCCGGGCATCTCGCGGCTGTCGCGTGATACCCGCATCGCGCACCTCGACGCGCCGTTCGCCGGCGGGCTGGGCTGGGCGCGCATCGAGCAGGTGCAGTTCGATGCCGGTCGCTTCCAAACTAATGCCAACGGCGCCTACGACGAAGACTTCGGCAGCTGCGATCTGGACCTGATCCAGGCCGACGGCACGCGCCTGCGTGCACCGGGCTGCACCCGGTTCGTGCATCAGCAACGCACGTCCGGTGCCGGCTTCGCCGTCGGTTGGCGCACGCTGGACGATCGCTGGAATTTCGATATCGGCCACACGCCGTCCAACTATGCGGTCGGCAACTGGCTCGGCGGCCTTACCTTCAATGGAGACCTGGGCCGTTTCGGCTGGGGAGCCACCGTATCGCGGCGGCCGATGACCAATTCGCTGCTGTCGCAGGCCGGTGCATACGATCCGCGCAGCGGCATCCGCTGGGGCGGTGTCACCGCCAATGGCCTGACCTTCAGCCTGGGCTACGACCAGGGCGGCCGCAATGGCGTCTGGTCGAACTGGAGCTGGCATCGCCTGACCGGCGAGAACGTGGTGGACAACACGCGCGCCCGTGCGATGGTTGGCTGGTACCACAAGCTGATCCAGCGCACCGACATGCGCCTGGATGTCGGTACCACCGCGATGTACTGGCGTTACCAGAAGGACCTGGGCGGCTACTCGCTGGGCCAGGGCGGCTATTACAGCCCGCAGCGCTACGCATCGCTGAGCCTGCCGGTCAGCTTCGCCTGGCGCAACGACAACTGGTCGGTACGCCTGGACGGATCGGTCAGCGTGTCCAGTGCGCGGACGTCCTCGATCAGCCGTTACCCGGATCAGGCACTGATCGAACGCGTGATCGCGCAGCTGGAACCGCAGTACGGCCCGCTGACACTGGACCAGGCGGGCCTGTACACCGGCGACAGCAAGAGCACCGGCACCGGCTACCGCCTGTACGGTGCGGTGGAGCGCCGGCTGGGTGACCACTTCGTACTCGGCGCCGCCGGTACCCTGCAGCGCAGCCGCGACTTCTCGCCGAACTCGTTCCAGCTCTACCTGCGCTATACCTTCAAACCCTGGCAGGGCAACCTGCCGTTGCCGGTCTCTCCGTTGGTGCCCTATGGCGAATTCCGCTGACCTGCACCGCCGGCGCCTGCTGCAGGCGGCCGTGGCCCTGCCGTTGCTCGGCTGGGGTGCCGCGCAGGCGCAACCGGCGCCACCGGCATCGCGCTGGCCGGCGTGGCAGGTGCTGCTCGACAGCAGCCTGAGCCGCGACGGGCGCATGATCGATCGCAGCCAGGACGATCAGCGCAGCACCTCCGAAGGGCAGTCCTATGCACTGTTCTTTGCGCTGGTGGCCAACGACCAGGCCCTGTTCGATCGCATCCTGGCCTGGACGCAGGACAACCTGGCCGGCGGTGACATGCGCCAGCACCTGCCGGCCTGGTTGTGGGGACGGGATGCCAAGGGGGGCTGGCAGGTACTGGACAGCAACCCTGCCTCTGACTCGGATCTGTGGCTGGCCTATGCGCTGCTGGAAGGTGCGCGCCTGTGGCGGCGTCCGGCGTTGCAGGCTATCGCCGAAGGCATGCTGCAGCAGGTGCGCGCGCGCGAGATCGTGCAGTTGCCGGAACTGGGGCCGATGCTGCTGCCCGGCCCGCAGGGCTTCGTCGAAGGCGATGCGACCCGGATCAATCCCAGCTATCTGCCGTTGCCACTGCTGCGACGGTTTGCATCGGTTGACCGCAAGGGACCGTGGCCGGCATTGGCGGCAAACACGGTGCGGATGCTGCAGCAGAGCAGCCCGCACGGTTTCGCGCCGGACTGGACGGCCTGGCAGGCCGGCGGTTTCGTGGCCGACCCGGTGAAGGGGGCGGTCGGCAGCTACGATGCGATCCGCTGCTACGCGTGGGCCGGCATGACCGCGCCGCGCGATCCGCTGTTCCGGCCGCAGCTGGCTGCGTTGTCCGGCCCGCTGCAGCGCCTGCGCAGCGGCGCTGCCATGTGGGAAAAGATCGACACCCGCAGCGGGCAGGGGCAGGGCGAAGGCAACTACGGCTTCCGCGCGGCGTTGCTGCCGTATCTGCTGGCCCAGGGAGAAAACGAGCGCGCCCGTGCACTGCAGGCCAGCCTGCCCAGCGCCGAGCAGCAGCGCGCCGATGCCCCGGCCTACTACTCGCAGATGCTCAGCCTGTTCGGGCTGGGCTGGGCCGAAGGGCGCTGGCGCTTCAACGCCGACGGCAGGCTGCAGCCGCGCTGGTGAACCGCGCGCACTGCAGCGCCGGGTGCATGCCGGCCCCGCTTACTCCAGCGCGTAGCGCAGGGTGAACAGCACCGCCACCAGCCACACCGCCGGGTGCACTTCGCGCCAGCGGCCGGTGCCCGCCTTCAGCGCGGCGTAGGCGATGAAACCAAACGCCAGGCCGTTGGCAATCGAGTAGGTGAACGGCATCGCCAGCGCACACAGCGCGGCGGGTACCGATTCGGTCAGGTCGCTCCAGTCCACTTCCACCAGTTCGCGCAGCATCAATCCGGCCACGAACAGCAGCGCCGGCGCAGTGGCATAGCTGGGCACCATCGCCGCCAGCGGCGAGAAGAGCAGGGCGGCCAGGAACAACGCCGACACCACCAGCGCTGTCAGGCCGGTACGGCCGCCCACCTGCACGCCCGAGGCGCTTTCGGCGAAGGCGGTGGTGCTGCTGGTGCCGAGCATCGAACCGGCGACGATCGCCGTGCTGTCGGCCAGCAGTGCGCGACCGAAACGCTTCTGTGCGCCCGGCAGCTTCAGCAGGCCGGCGCGGCCGACCACGCCATACAACGTGCCGGTGGCATCGAACACTTCCACCAGCACGAACACCAGCACCACCTGCAGCAGCACCGCGATCGGCGCGCCGCCGTCGTGGTGCAGCAGGCCCGGCAGGTCCAGCTGCAGGAAGGTCGGGGCCAGGCTCGGTGGCAGCGACACCAGGCCCTGATACTGCACATCACCCAGTGCCCAGCCTGCGGCCGTCACCGCCAGGATGCCGATCAGGATCGCGCCACGGATGCGGCGTGCTTCCAGCACCGCGATCAGCAGGAAGCCGGCCAGTGCCAGCAGCGGCGGCGCGGTGTTCAACGGGCCCAGCGCCACCAGCGTGTCTTCATTGCCGACGATCACGCCGGATTTCTGCAGCGCGATGATCGCCAGGAACAGGCCGATGCCGGCCACGATCGCCGAACGCAGTGATGCCGGAATGCCCGACACCAGCCACGCGCGCACGCCGGTCAGCGACAGCACCAGGAACACCAGGCCGGAGATGAACACCGCACCCAGCGCCTGCTGCCACGGCAGGCCGGCAGCGCCGACCACGGTGAAGGCAAAGAACGCGTTCAGGCCCATGCCCGGCGCCATGCCAACCGGGAAGTTGGCGGCCAGTGCCATCACCGCCGAACCCAGCGCGGCGGCCAGGCAGGTGGCCACGAACACTGCACCGGCATCCATGCCGGTGGTGCCGAGGATCTCGGGGTTCACGAAGACGATGTAGGACATCGTCAGGAAGGTGGTGACACCGGCCAGCAGCTCGGTGCGCACGGTGGTGCCGTGCTGCTGCAGCTGGAACAGGCGTTCGAACAGGGGCATCGCAGATCTCTCATGCCTGCGCGCCCTGCCGCCCGAAGGTGCCGCAGGTGCGTCGTCAGGCGGTTAGAAGTGGTAGTTCAACTTCAGCGTAGCGCTGCTGTAGTCGGTATGGAAGCTGCGGCGGGCCGCGGCCGGGTAGTTGGGATCGTCGAGCGTCACCGGGCTGGAACCCAGGTGGGTGTAGCGGTACTCGGCACCGGCGGAAAGCCGGTCGTTGAAGCGGTACAGCACGCCTGCCGTGGCGTTGGCGCCGGTGGACAGGTGCGAGGCACGGGTCTCGAACTCGGCCACGCGGCAGCCGTTGGTGGCTTCCACCAGCGATTTGTCGCAGCCCAGCGTGAATGCCTGCTGGGCCACTGTCACGCCGGCGCCGAGGTAGGGCAGCCAGCGACCCATCGCTCGGCCCAGCGTCACATCGAAGGTGCCCGAACGGGTCACCGCATCCTTGCCGTAGTACGGGCTGTACCGGTGCTGCTCGCGATCCTTCCAGTCACGCGTGATGTTGCCGAACGACAGCGCGCCTTCAACGCCGACCACGATGTTGTTGTCGAACTGCCAGCGACGCCCACCCTGCACGCCGCCACTGAAGCCGCGCACGCTCTTTTCCGAGGCGCTGGCATTGCTGCGGTCCTTGCTGTGCCCCTCGCCATGCGAGGCCTGCGCACCCAGGTAGAAGCCGTCCCAGTCAGGGGTGGCGGCCGTGGCAGTGCCCGACAGCAGCAGGGCGGCCGTGGTGATGATCAGAGTTTTCATTGCGGTTTCCTACGTTGGGGGATGAAGCGGGGCGTAGGAAACCCGATGAGCGCGGGCGGAAACATACAACGAGTTGCAAAGTGCGGTGGGTGCCGGGTGCAGCAAGGCCGGTTGAGGGCGAGGCGGTCCAGCGTGGCTGGAGTCGGTGGGCCAGGGCGGCTGAAAACGACAATGCGTGGCGATAGGTCCTCTTGAATGACGAAAGGCCGCGCGAGCGCGGCCTTTCGTTTCCTGCAGGAACCGTTACTTCAGCGCCTTGAAGCGCAGGCGCTTCGGCGCAGCGTCGTCGCCCATGCGGCGGCGCTTGTCTTCTTCGTACTCGCGGTAGTTGCCCTGGAAGAACTCCACGTGCGAGTCGCCTTCGAACGCCAGGATGTGGGTCGCGATGCGATCCAGGAACCAGCGGTCATGCGAAATGACGAAGGTGTTGCCCGGGAACTCCAGCAGCGCATCTTCCAGCGCACGCAGGGTTTCGATGTCCAGGTCGTTGGACGGTTCGTCGAGCAACAGCACGTTGCCACCCTGCAGCAGGGTCTTGGCCATGTGCAGGCGGCCACGCTCACCACCGGACAGCGAACCGACCATCTTCTGCTGGTCCTGGCCCTTGAAGTTGAAGCGGCCGATGTAGGCGCGCGACTGGATCTCGATGCCGTTGATGTTGAGGATGTCCAGGCCGCCCGCGATTTCCTGGAAGACGTTGTGGTTGCCTTCCAGCGCGTCGCGGCTCTGGTCCACGTAGGACAGCTTCACGGTCGGGCCGACCACGATCTCGCCGGTATCCGGCTTTTCCTGGCCGGTGATCATCTTGAACAGGGTCGACTTACCGGCACCGTTGGGGCCGATGATGCCGACGATGGCGCCGGCCGGCACCAGGAAGCTCAGGTTGTCGAACAGCAGGCGGTCGCCGAACTTCTTGGAGACGTTCTTGAACTCCATCACCGCATTGCCCAGGCGCTCGCCCGGCGGGATGAAGATCTCATTGGTCTCGTTGCGCTTCTGGTAATCGACCGACTGCAGCTCTTCCAGGCGGGCCAGACGGGCCTTGCCCTTGGTGCGGCCGCCCTTGGCGTTCTGGCGCGACCATTCCAGTTCCTTCTGGATCGCCTTCTGGCGAGCCTTTTCCTGGTTGTCTTCCTGCTTCAGGCGCTCGTCCTTCTGGGTCAGCCAGTCGGTGTAGTTGCCCTTCCACGGGATGCCGCGGCCGCGGTCCAGTTCCAGGATCCACTCGGCGGCGTTGTCCAGGAAGTAGCGATCATGGGTGACCGCCACGACGGTGCCGGTGTAGCGCGCCAGGAACTGTTCCAGCCACTCCACCGACTCGGCGTCGAGGTGGTTGGTCGGTTCGTCGAGCAGCAGCATGTCCGGCTTCTGCAGCAGCAGGCGGCACAGCGCCACGCGGCGCTTCTCACCACCGGACAGCTTGCCGACCACGGCATCCCACGGCGGCAGGCGCAGCGCATCGGCGGCCACGTCCAGCTGGTTTTCCAGGGTGTGCGCGTCGCCGGCGGCCAGGATCGCCTCCAGGCGTTCCTGTTCCTTGGCCAGCGCGTCGAAGTCGGCGCCTTCCTCGGCATAGGCCAGGTACACCGCGTCCAGCGCGGCCTGGGCCTGCAGCACTTCGCCCACGCCTTCCTCGACCGCTTCACGCACGGTCTTGGTCGGGTCCAGTTCCGGTTCCTGCGCCAGGTAGCCGACCTTGATGCCCGGCTGCGGGCGGGCTTCGCCCTCGAAATCGGTGTCCACGCCGGCCATGATCTTCAGCACAGTGGACTTGCCGGCGCCGTTCAGGCCCAGCAGGCCGATCTTCGCGCCCGGGAAGAAGGACAGCGAGATGTCCTTGATGATCTGCCGCTTGGGCGGGACCACCTTGGACACGCGGTTCATGGTGTAGATGTATTGCGAGGACATGAGGTCTCCGTAGGCGCGGCCCTGCGCCCGGTCCGTCACGGGAACATCCCGTTGCGGCAGCGGGCACAGACTGAAAAGGTGTACTGCCAATTATAGCCGGAACCGGTTCCGGGCCGCGCCGGGCAGGGGGCGCCGGGCTGGCTATCGCCTGAATACCCGGTCACAGTCCTGAAACGGGAAGCGTTTCCAGCTGGAAACGGTTCAGATCAAGTGCGCAATATGGGCTCACCACCACCCACTCAAGCAGAGGTCTGACATGCGCATCAATCGAGTAATGGCCGGCGCCGTGGCCTCTGTGCTGGCGTTGGGTGCCGTCGCCCCGGCCTTCGCCGACAACGACCACCGCGACCGCCGTGAGTGGCGCGAAGACCGCCGCGAGTGGCGCCAGGACCGCCGCGACTGGGAGCGCGACCGCCGCGAGGCCCGCCGCGACTGGGAGCGTGACCGCCGCGACTGGCACCGCGACCACGACCGCTACTACCGCCCGGCACCGCCGCGGGTGGTCTATCGGCCGGCACCGCCGCCGCGCTATGGCAGCTACGGCTGGCGCGTCGGTTCGCCCTATCGCAACTACTACTCCGGCCCGGTCTATGTGGTGAACGACTACCCGCGCTACCACCTGCGCCGCCCGCCCTATGGCCACCACTGGATCCGCGATGACCGCGGCAACATGCTGCTGGTGGCCATCGCCACCGGCGTGATCGCCCAGTACGTGCTCAGCGGGCGCTGAGCCGGCGGTCTGGTCCACGCATGGCGTGGATCAGCCGATACGGCAGGCGAAACCATACGGGGCCGGATTCCTTCGGGGATGCCGGCCCCGTCCGTTTCGGCCCCAGCAGGCCGGTGCGGGGCTACAATCGAGGGCTGAGTCGTACCCCCTTTCCCTGCCTGCTGGAGTACCCGATGTTCCCGCGTGACGTCCGCATCGAATCCTACGATCCCGAACTGGCCAAGGCCATTGCCGCTGAGACCCAGCGCCAGGAAGACCACGTCGAGCTGATCGCCAGCGAGAACTACACCAGCCCGGCGGTGATGGAGGCCCAGGGCAGCCAGCTGACCAACAAGTACGCCGAAGGCTACCCGGGCAAGCGCTACTACGGTGGCTGCGAATACGTGGACATCGCCGAGCAGCTGGCCATCGACCGCCTCAAGCAGCTGTTCGGTGCCGACTACGCCAACGTGCAGCCGCACAGCGGCTCGCAGGCCAACCAGGCCGTGTACTTCGCCCTGCTGCAGCCGGGCGACACCATCCTCGGCATGAGCCTGGCCCACGGTGGTCACCTCACCCACGGTGCCAAGGTGAATGCTTCCGGCAAGCTGTTCAACGCCGTGCAGTACGGCGTGAACGACCAGGGCCTGATCGATTACGACGAAGTCGAGCGCCTGGCCCTGGAGCACAAGCCGAAGATGGTCGTGGCCGGCTTCTCGGCCTACTCGCAGGTGATCGACTGGGCGCGCTTCCGCGCCATCGCCGACAAGGTCGGTGCCTACCTGTTCGTCGACATGGCCCACGTGGCCGGCCTGGTCGCCGCTGGCGTCTACCCGAGCCCGCTGGAACACGCCCACGTGGTCACCTCGACCACCCACAAGACCCTGCGCGGCCCGCGCGGCGGCATCATCGTGGCCAAGGGCGCCGACGAAGACCTGGTCAAGAAGCTGCAGTCGATCGTGTTCCCGGGCATCCAGGGCGGTCCGCTGATGCACGTCATCGCCGGCAAGGCCGTGGCCTTCAAGGAAGCGCTGGAGCCGGGCTTCAAGGCCTACCAGCAGCAGGTGGTGAAGAACGCCCAGGCGATGGCCAACACGCTCATCGCACGTGGCTACAAGATCGTTTCCGGCGGCACCCAGAACCACCTGATGCTGGTCGACATGATCGGCAAGGACGTGTCCGGCAAGGACGCGGAAGCCGCGCTGGGCAAGGCCCACATCACCGTCAACAAGAACTCGGTGCCGAACGACCCGCGTTCGCCGTTCGTGACCTCGGGCCTGCGCCTGGGCACCCCGGCGGTGACCACCCGCGGTTACGTCGAACAGGATTGCGTGGACCTGGCCAACTGGATCGCCGACGTGCTCGATGCTCCGGCCGATGAAGCGGTCATCGCCCGCGTGCGCGACGCCGTCAGCGCGCAGTGCCGCAAGTACCCGGTCTACGGCTGATCGGTCCCGTGGGGTCGGAACCCTTCCCGCGGGAAGGGCTCTGACCCCGGCATCGGAGCACCCGCGCATGGACGAGCGCCGCCTCAAGTACCTGTATGCCGCTCTTGCGGCGGTGTTCGGCCTGCCCAGCCTGTTGATGGGCGGCGCGGCGGCGACGATGCTGCTGCTGATGGGGCTGGGCCAGTTCGGCCATGGCACCTTGGCCTCGGTGACCGTGATGCCGCTGTGGGGCCTGGCCGGCATTGCCGGCTGCCTGGCCTGGCTGTGGCTCAGCGCGGGCTATCTGCTGCAGGGGCGGGCCGGACTGCAGGTGCGCGCGGTGTGGTGGTGGCTGCTGCTGGCCGGTGGCCTGGCCGCACTACCGGTCATCTGGCTGGCCGCGTGGATCGGATGGCAGGAGGTCGGCTCGGCGTTGGAAGTGCTGATGCTGGGCCCGTCGCTGCTGGTGCCGGCCGCGATGCTGGTGTGGCTCAAACGCCGCGCATGATGAGGCCCATGGAAGGAGACCGGATGCATGGATGAGCATCTGCACAAACGGATGGTTGCGGTGGGCGGTCTCGTGCTTGGCCTGCCTGCACTTGCTGCCGGCGGAACCGTCGCGGTGCTGGGGCTGATGGTCGCGATGGACGGCAAGTACCTGTCTGGCAACGAACCCACGTTGCTGCTGCTGTGGTCGCTGGGCGGGATCATCGGCCTGCTGTCATGGCTGTGGCTGAGCGGTGTATTCCTGCGGCGCGGCTGCGATGGCCTGCGGCAATCGTCGCCCGTGGCGTGGGTGGGCTTGCTGCTGGGCGTCCTCGCCGCGCTGGCTGTGGTCGCCGTCACGCTGCATCTGGCGTTCAAGGACGGCGAATTCGCGCTGTTGAGCTACCTGGGCCTGGGGCCGCCGTTCCTGTTGCCGGCCGCACACCTGGCGTGGTTGCGCTGGGGGACGTGAGCCGGTTATCCGCGCGCCGATTTTTAAGACAAGTTGCATGGTAGTGGGCGCGCGACCTGCCTAAGCTCCCAGCGGTCTTCACGGTTGGGATACCCCATGAATCCGCTGGGTCGCCTTGCGCACGTCAGGTTGCGGTGGCATCTGTTGCTGTTTTCCATTCCGTGCGCGTTGGTTGGCGTGCTGGCCACATGCGCGCTCTTTATGGTGTGGCTCGCCAGGCCGCAGCCATCCGAAGCGTTCCTGATGGCTGCCGCCAACTGGGTGGTGATGTCGGTCTGGAGTGCCTATGCAGCTGTAGTGCTGGGCGACAGCTGGCGGACTGCGGGTGTGGAAGGGCTACATTCGCATGCAGGCTTGCTGGAGGCGCTGCCCATCGTTTCTGCCTTCCAGGCCGCGGCGGCCGTGGCGATGCTGTTCACGGCCATTGGGTGGGAGCCAGCAGCTCTGCTGTATACCCCCTTCCTGATGACTATTTGCGCCCCATGGGCCAGTTTGAGCTGGCATATGCGGTGGCTTTCAAGGCAGGAGGAGTAAAGCCTTCGGCGTGCGTGTCGTCATTGCCGCTGGGACAGCACGACCCGCGGTTTCAAAGAAATTGCATGGTTTGCTGGGGAAAGCCGGCCTAGGTTTCCTGCATGGACACCCCAATGCGCACCGTGCGCCGTCGACACGGCCTCTATCTGCTTCTTCATAGCTTGTTATTCTCCATTCCCTGCGCATTGGCTGGCCTGGCGGGCCTGCTAGTGCTGCTGTGGGGATGGGCACATGGCAGCGGTAAGGGAGCATTTCTCGCATGGGGTGCGGCTTGGGGTGTGCTGTCCGTGGCAGCGTGCATTCTTGTTGTCTGGCTGGCAAATACATGGCAGATGCGTGGACCAGACGGATTGAAAGCGGCCGCGCCAATGCTGGTGGCGCTGTTTCTGCTGTCTGCCGCTCAGGTTGTGTCCGCATTGATCATGACGGTCCCGGGCTTTGGATGGGAGCCGATTCTGCTGGTGTTGGCGATGGGTTGGGGAGCTCCCTGGCTCAGCCTTGCCTGCCACTTCCGATGGCTGGCAAAGGGCGGCGGGCCTGAGTGAAGAAGCGCGGAGATTGCTGCTGCGCCCCTTCTCAGGTACCTTTGCGACGCTGCCACGACCGTGGCCGCAGGTCTTCTCGCGAGCCAGGCGTTCCATGTATTGCCCCTTCTGCCAGCATGCCGATACCCGGGTCATCGACTCGCGCGTCTCCGAAGACGGCGCGACGATCCGTCGTCGGCGCGAGTGCGAGGCCTGCAACGAACGCTTCAGCACCTTGGAAACGGTCGAGCTGAAGCTGCCGGCCATCGTCAAGAGTGATGGCACCCGCGAGGCCTTCGACCAGCGCAAGGTGCGCGCCGGCTTCGACCGCGCGCTGCAGAAGCGCGCCGTGCCCGAAGAGAAAATCGAAGCAGCGGTGCGCGCCGTGGTCCACCAGCTGCGCATCAGTGGCGAACGCGAAGTGCCTTCCATCAAGGTCGGCGAGTTCGTGATGAACGAACTGCGCAAGCTCGACCATGTGGGCTATGTGCGTTTCGCCTCGGTGTACCGCAGCTTCGAGGATGTGGCCGATTTCCGCGAGGAGATCGAGAAGCTGGAGCGCGAGCTGCCTTCCAGCACCGAACAGCTGCAGCTGCTGGGCGATGTGATCGCCCTGACCAAGAAGAAGAAGGGCTGACGCGCTGGTGGGTGCCAACCTTGGTTGGCACAGAGACCGCATGGCATGGATCCACGCTGGCGGCGTTACCATGGTGGCATGACCACCCCGTTCTCCGTCCTCGACCACCTGCACATGGCCAACGCGTTGCGTCTGGCCGAGCGCGGTGCCTATACCACCCGTCCCAACCCGATGGTTGGCTGCGTCATCGCCCATGGTGAACGCGTGGTCGGGCAGGGCTGGCACCAGCGTGCCGGTGGGCCGCATGCCGAAGTATTCGCGCTGCGCGAGGCCGGCAGCGAAGCGCGCGGTGCCACCGCCTACGTCACGCTGGAACCCTGCGCGCACTACGGGCGTACACCGCCCTGCGCCCTGGCCCTGATTGAGGCTGGCGTATCGCGCGTGGTCGCGGCGATGCGCGATCCGTTCCCGAAGGTCGATGGCGGTGGCTTCGATCTGCTGCGCGAGGCCGGCATCGACGTGGCCGAGGGTTTGATGGCCGCGCAGGCACGCGAGCTCAACAAGGGCTTCCTGTCGCGCGTGGAGCGCAACCGTCCGTGGTTGCGGGTGAAGCTGGCCGCCAGCCTGGATGGCCGCACCGCGATGGCCGACGGCACATCGAAGTGGATCACCGGCGCGGCGGCGCGCGAAGACGTGCAGCACTGGCGCGCACGTGCGGGCGCCATCCTCACCGGCGCCGACACCGTGCTGGCCGACGACCCGATGCTGACCGTGCGCCTGGCCGATGCCGAAGTGATGCCACCGCTGCGCGTCGTGCTCGATTCGCGCCTGCGTTCGCTGGAATGCAGCCGCGTGCGCGAGGGCGGGGCACCCACGCTGTACCTGCACAACGCGGTCGTCAGTCCCCCTGATGCGGCCGACGCCTTATTCGCCAGCGTGGCGCTGCGCCATGGGCATCTCGATCTGGGCGCGGTACTGGCGCTGCTGGCCGAGCGCGGCATCAACGAAGTGCACACCGAAGCGGGCGCGACCCTGGCTGGCGCGCTGCTGCGCGGTGGCTGGGTAGACGAACTGCTGTTGTACCTGGCGCCCACGTTGCTGGGTGACAGCGGCCGCCCGCTGCTGGCCGGCCTCGGCATCGATGCGATGGACCAGCAGCGCCGCCTGCGCGTGGTCGATCAGCGCCAGGTGGGCGAGGACCTGCGGTTGCTGCTGCGCGCGTAATGCTCTGGTAGGTGCCGACCTTGGTCGGCACTGAGGCCTTTACTCCGCATCCCGCTCCATCTCAGCAAAGGGATCCACCCGTTCTGCTGGTAGTGCCGAGTACAGCACTGATGTCAGGGATCTCAGGTTGTAGGCGTCGGGGAAGTAACCGGTATCAGGATCTCCAGTCAGCATCGCCTCACCCGTCATCGTGCGCTTCTCGCCGCTTTTGAGCATTGCCGCCCATGTGCGGAAGGCATATTTCGTGCTTTTGCGCATCTTTCTCAGAATGGCCGCATCCGTCACCTCACCGCTCTCAGTGTTGAAAGCCGGCACCTGGCAGCTGAACTGCACCATGATCTCCGTGACTTTCTCTTTTTCCCGCAAATACTGCGAAGCCGCTCGTGTCCCCGTTGCCCTGCATTGGGTGCCTGCATACGCATCGGTCATCAACGTGCCGTACTCATGGGCGGACTTGGCAGAGAAGAGTTTGAACTGGACCAGCCCGTCTACCATTGACTGGACAAGTGCCGGAGCATACTGATGCAGGTCCGCTACCGATTCCGCCTCGTAGTGATTGATGTCCACCATTGAGCGATGCAGCTTTGCACTCGCATCGGCGTCACTTTCCAGTACCGCCTTGGTAAAAAGCTCGAACGCCTGTTCGGGGCTGATCGAGGGCTCTGCCGCAGCATGCCCGGCAACTGCGATGCACAGAGCGAGGGGAACGCACAGTGTTCGCATGATTGCCCTGGCAACAGGCAGGGCGACGTGCGTGTTGGGTGCGCTGGCCTGATCCTGTTGGCTGACATCAGCGGTCCGGGCGGCTGTCATGGCTGACCCTGCGATCGGGTGTGACCGGCCAGCAACAGCATCGGCATCGTGGACTGGATCAGCGGAGTAAGCAGCGCTTGCCCATCGACGAAAAAGTAGTTGCCGTTTGCATCAGCCGTGAGAGTGACGGTATCGGTAATCGAGCGTCGGGGCAGCGTTGGCACCGTGGTTGTAATCAGCCCATAGGCGAATGATGCGTCGGCCCTCATTCTGCTGATGACTTCGTCGGTCAACGGAGGTGCCGCCGCGTCCCAGTCCGGAACCTGGCAGCGGAATGACAACGTCACCTGCTGGAGGCCCTGCGCGCTTTCATTGACAGGCACTGCCGACGTCGCGCGGCAGTGGCTGCGCAGGTACGTCGACCTGATCACTTTTCCGAGCGCCGCGGCGAACTCGGGCGGGACGTCGTCGTCAATCTCGCCCTTCGCAAGCGCCTCAACCATTTCTGGAACGAGGCGCGCAGCCTTGACTGCGAGCAGGGCGTCGCCATGCTGGGCAGCGTGCATGGCACGGTGGAGGGTGTCGCCCGCCTCAGCATCACTTTCAAGCAGTGCCCTGGCAAACAGGTCGAACGCCTGCTCAGGGCTGAGCTTTCCGGTCGGCGTTGCATGTGAAGCAAAGGGGATGAAGAGCAGGAGCAGGAGGCACGGAATCCGCATTGGAACGTCCCGTTGGAAGGACTGCCAGCCTCACCTCGGAATCGGGCAGGATCCATGCAATAAGTACGAAAGGCATGGCCTGTGGCCGCTGGCCAGGCGCGGCATCAACGAGGTGGAGACCGAGGCGCAGACGCCTCTGCCTGTGGCGCTTTGCCGCTCTGCGGCCAAGTCACGACGTTGAAGTGGAACCATGCCTCCACATCGCCGCCGGTGTCGCGGCCGTCGCGGTGTGCGGGCAGATAGCACCAGTCCCTGGCAGCGGCCATCGCCGCCTCGGCAAGCTGGGGATGGCCGCTGGACTCCAGTACACGGATTCCGGCCAGTCGGCCAGTGGCCTCCACCCGCATCTGCAGGTGTACCTTGCCGCTGCTGCGCACCCTGTCGGGAAAACGCGCCGGGTGGGCAGCCTGGGTCGTGGGTTCGATCGCCACCGAGTCACCCCGCTGGGTGAACACACTGCAGTCAGCTCGTGCTGTGAATACCTTGCGCGGGGGAGAGGCGTACCGTCGCAGGCAGGCCACGATGTCGTCATCCTCCGTGCAACGCGGGGCATCGGTCTGCAGCCTGCTGCGTGCAGGCTCGCGCGCGACGTCGCTGTCCGCTTGCTGCAGGCAGGCGGTTAACGCAAACAGCGCTGGTAGAAGTCCAGTCCATCGCGCGTTAGGTGGCATGACCATCTCCGGTATGAGCCTTCCAGGCGTGGGTGTGTTCATGGGCATCCTGGCAGAGCGTGACGGCGACCGCTGTGGCGAATAGAGGCATGTACAGGGCAAGGCAGTGCTGTGAATCGATCAGGCAGCATGCAGCGGCGAATTCCACTTGACCATGCAACACGTCTGAAAATGACCGGGCGACGTCACGCCGATCTTGATGCCGTTATTTGCAACAATCTTCATATCAAACCGTGCACTACGCACGCACAGTCACCGGCTGTCTCCCGTCGGTAACTGTCATGCTGCACCCAAACCGCAATCTGCTGCTTTCGGCGCTGCTTCTGCTCGGCGTGTCAGCTTCGCCTGTCGTGTCCGCAGATGAGGAAGCGCCGGCTCCCGCGCGTGCCTTCACACAGGCACAGGCCCTGCAGGACCTGACCGCCATCATCGAATGCCGTGCGCCTGCTTCGGTGCCGAAGCAGTTGTCGCCCCACTTGTGGGCGGTCGCGTTGGGCAACGAGGTCACACGCCCATTCGATACATGGGCTGTTGTCGAGCAGCCCAACGCGTCACTGCACGAGGTGGCCCTGCCCGAACCGATCACGGTGTTCGGTCACTCAACCACGCGCATTGCTGTTCTTTCCGAGGCAGTGATGGCAATCATCGAGGGCGTCACGCTGGAGGAGATGTCGCGTCAGCTGGAGATGCGGCCACTGAGTGCAACGGTGGCGCCGCACATCCACGTGCGGGAGCTGTCACTTCGCAACAGGGGCGACATCGGATTCCAGGTACGCTCGCTGACCGCATCGCGCATTTCCAGCCACCCCAATGCGGTGCTGCTCGGTTGTGAGGATCGCTACGACACACGCATGGAGCAGTTGCGCAGGCGCGGCAAGGAACCTGACGTGGTGTTTGCTTCGGGGGTGGATGTTGCCACCGAGCTCGATGACGTGCTGACCTGCAGGGCCGATGCGCTGCGCAACTACACGGCGGGCTGGGCGGTAGGCATGTCAGCGCACACCACTGACGCGCGCTTCAAGGGCTGGAAGGATGGGGAGGACAAAGAGGGCTATCGCTGGTGGACGCCGCCGGCGCCGGTGATGATCGCCGGCAGGCCCGTCTCACGCTTCGTGAAGGTGGGCTTGACCCTGTACGCGGAACTCGACGGAGACATCGCCCCGGCGCTGGCAGAAGAGTGGGCTCTTCCCTCTTACGATGGCTGGGACGAAGCCGCCTTTGTCGGCTTCCACGATACCGACACCGCTGCCGACGGGTGGCTGGAAGACCGCGCGCGCATCGTACGTGCCTGGGGACAGGGCAAAACCCTGCACGGCTGCGAGTACCAGCAGAATCGTCCGGAGTTCGGCGAACATCCGGACGACGATGACGAAGCATGACGGCAGCTGGGAATCGCCGGGCAATGCCCGGCGTTACCGGCTCACGCGCACGTGTCGGTCCACATCATCTCGGCGATCGGGCGCAGAGCCTTGCACTCCTGCGTCATTTCATCGGCCGATTGCACCTGTGCCTTGGCCTTCAGTTCCTCGGCCATCGCGTCCACGCCGCTGATCTGGTCCGGGGCGATCTTCGCCACGCAGCTGCGGTGCTGCTGCAGCAGCAGGTCGCAGCTGGGCACGCCGGTCACCTTCGGTGCGCTGGCCGCCTGCGCGTCCTGCATCCAGTCCTCGAACGGCGCCAGTGCACCGGCTACGGTGCCGACCAGATCATCGAAATTGCCGCTGTACCAGTAGCCGTTGTCCTTGGCCGGGTACAGGGTGAAGGTGCCACTGACCGGCACGCGCGCGCCCGTCTGCAGCGCCTGCGTGTAGGCATCGATGAACTGCTTGCGCACGGCCGGGCTGGCATCGGCGGCCAGGCTGGCGGCGAACAGCGGGCGTACCTTGCCCAGGTCGGGCACCTGGCAGCTGAAACTGATCCGCGCCAGCTTCTGGTCTTCCACGTATTCGTTGTCTTCGATCACGCTCTGGGTGGCGCGGCACTTCGAATCACGCAGGGCCTTGGCATACAGCGCTTCGGTGGCGGCAGCGTCCACCTTGGCGCCGGTGCTGGCCAGCACGGTCTGCCAGGGTTCGGCCAGTGCCTTGGCCAGCGCGCCCGGGGTCGGGGTCACGGCGTCCTGGCCTTCGAACGCGGGCTTCAGCGCATCGTTGAGCGTGCGGGTGGCGGCGGCGTCGTCTTCCAGCAGCACGCGTGCATACAGGTCGAAGGCCTGCTCGGGCGACAGCGTGGCCGGGGCGGCGGTGGCAAACAGCGGGGTGCACAGCAGGGCGCTGGCCAGCAGCGTGCGGATAGGGGTCTTCATGACGGAGTTTCCTGTTCCAGAGGCGCGCAAGCCTAGCGCACTTTGCATGCGGTCCAACGGGCATCCTTCGCGGCCCAGTAGAAATGAATGGAATTCGCGCATTCTCGGCGGTGGATCGTTGGCAAATGCCAGGTCTCCATGCCACGGCTACCCGCCGCCGTCGGACGCCTCACTCAAGCAGCGACGGATCGATGACATCCAGCAGCCCCGCGTTGGCCATGCGCAGTTCCACCTGGTGCACGCGCTTGAGGTGGTCCGGGTTGTGCAGGTCGAAGGGTGCATCTACAGCCACGATGATCGTGCCCCTGCCTTTCACCACTTCGATGACGGCGGCTTCCGGAATGAACCTGCGTGGCACCAGCTCAGGGACGAAGCCCATCCAGCCCAGCCAACGGCGGTGGGGGAACAGCCTGTGGTTGAGGTAGTAGGTTTCATATCCCTTGCCTTCAGGCTTCGGTCCCACGACATCCGTTGAGATGAACTCGACTTCGATTGCCTGCGCTATCGCCGCAACGCACCTACGTACGATGATGGGTGCTTCGGACTCACCGAATGCTTTGATCGGAGCATCGATCTCCATCGTCAACTGGCCAAACCAGGGCCAATAGTTGATCGTGGCACACCCCGGAGCCTTCCATTCCTTGTGCGTTCTCGCGGTGGTCAGGTTGGCGCCTGCGCCCGCTGCAGAGGGGTCTGTCGGGTACTCATCACCGTCCTGCCGCGCGTTGATTGCAAGCATCTCGATGAACCGCGATTTTTCGGAGAATGGAACTGGGCCATTCCCGCGTGAATGTTCCACCCAACCATTCAATGCAGGACTGACCTCGGAAAGCGCATGGAGCACTTCGCTGAGTCGTTCGTAGACTGTTGGGGCGTCTAGTGTTTCATCAGGTATTGAGCAGTAGATCTCGCATCTGTACATGCTGTTCATGGTGTGTGCCTGAGATGGCTTGAGAAGGCCCTGAAGGATTTTTGTGCCGCGGAGAAGCACTCGGCTTCAAGAAAATGCCATTCAAGCTTGGCGGGTTTGCCAAGAGACTGGATATGTCGCCTTTGAGAGTTGAGCTGTCGCGCCCAACTTTCCAAGACTGTGGGCCTGCTCGACGATGCCCAACGGTGCAGCTTTCCTTCCTCATCAAAGAACTGCTTGTAGTGCCCCTTCGCCTCCACAACGGTGCATCGGCTCCGCCAGAACCCATCAAAGCGGATACCGCCGTGGTTCCACTCGGTAACGGTAATTTCGTTCTTGCCCTTGCGACCCGTCAGTCTCAGACGAGCGCGGTCCAGTCCAGTGCCGCCGTAGGTATAGGTGAACACTTCCGGACCTGCCAGGTGATTGGCGATGCGCAGCTGGTAGTCGAAGTCGCGGTACTGCTTCAACGGGATCGTATAGTTGGCAGGTACCAGAAAGCCCTGCGCCAGCTTGCAGGCATTGCAGTCGTTCTGGTTGCGGGTCTGCGAGCAGTCGGTGTCGCTGGACTCCACCCGTGGCTCGGTCCTGGAATCGACGCTGGTACCTGCTGCTTCCTTGATGCTGTGCCAGACCTGGCCGAGGGTAGGGCTGTCTGCGATATTCCCAGGCGGCCCGCCAGGCGCGTGCCCGGGAACATCCTGAGTGGGGTCCCAGCCACCCGGGGTTGTTACCGGGGGCAAGGGCAGTGGTAATGGGAGGGCGCCCATGGTCGGCTCCTTTCAGTCGGCCAGAAAGCGGGAGGCAAGCAGCGCCAGCAGATCGGCTGCCGTTGCATTGGCATGGAGGGTCCGCTTGAACCATACGGCGGTCACCGCGTGGTTGCGAAGTCCTGGTGCCCAGGCCACGTCGGCCTTCACCCATCGCACTACCGTGGGCAGATGGGTGATATGCAGTGACGTCACCGCATGGCGGTAGCTTGCGTACACCGCCTGCATGAGCGCTGCATCGTTCAGATGTGCAGTTTCATCGGGAAATTCGCTACGTGTCTCGTCCGAGAGTGGTCTGCAGAATGTGGCCGCGTCCGGCAGACAGAGCATCGCGTACTGTTCAACGCTCAGTGTCAGCATCATTGGCGCCTGCAGCTCCAGTTCGCTGCGGGCCAGCGTCCATGTCAGGCCGCCCATGGTGATCTGCCACGAGTTGATCGGTCCGAATAGTTGCCGTTGTTGCTGCGTCGTCAGTACGTCGCGGTAACGCAGCCACGCGCGCGGGTCGTAGTAGCGCATCAGCGCCAGCGATCCATCGGGAAGGGCGATGTCGAGCTGTGCGTGCAGATGGTGGAAGAGCTCCTCGAACGGTGCGTCCGAGAACAGGCAGGTCGACCCTGCACGCTGCCGGCCGAGCTGCCGCAACCAGTGATGGATGGGCCGTTCGATGGCGCCTATCGGTAGTTCGAGCAGATACGGTGAAGCGAATGGGAGGTCTTCTTCGGGTTGTCCTGTGAACAGTGAGCGATGCATCAATGCGTTCTGCGCGGCATGGTGATGCAGCTGCGCTTCGCGGCCCTCGTCCGGCGCACAGTCCAGCAGTGCATAAGCGTATTGGCCGCTCACGCACGCACCAGCAATGGGGCGGCACTGCTGGCCGCAGCCCGCAGACATTCCAGACAGACCGCAGGTTTCAACGCAGACAGCTGTATCGGTGCCGGGGTGGAGGGTTCATCGCGGAAGGTGGCATCGGTGACATACACCAATCGCTGCTGGGTCGAAATCAGCGGACAGCCGCAGGCGAGGTGGTGCCCGTGCAGCGCGACGGGATGTCCGTCGATGAGCAGGGTAGGGTCACCCTGCACGATCGGAAAGATGCCTTGATGCAGCGGGCAGGTCGCGCGGTCACCTTCGCGTGCTACCGCCTTGCCTTCGATATCGGTATGCGGCGATCCGGTGATGACGCGCCCGTTGCTGCGGGTGCTGTCGCCTACGACGATCCAGTGTCTTTTCATGACGCGATGCGGGTTGCGTTGCCTGCGGCAGAACATGCGGCGCCGCGTGGGCATCAGACAAGGCCGTCGGTTTGCCGTGATGTCTCCAGAGGCGTCGCCAACATCGCTAACGTGCCGAGATCATTGAAGTCTTCCGCAATGCCACGTCGCGGTGGCCCGCAATGCCTTTCGTACTATTCCTAGCGCCGCTCAGTGCAGTGCGCGTGCAGGGCTGCGGAAAGCGACACACGTTTCGTCTCGTACCGCGGCGTCGCGGTGGAGGCCAAAAAAAACGGGCCCCTTGCGGGGCCCGTTCGATCGCACGACGAGGAGCGATCGTTGGATCAGAAGCTGGCGCGCACGCCGGCCGAGTACTGGGTGACGTCACGGTAGCCGGAGATCTCGCCCACCAGGCCCCAGGTCCTGGTGAAGTTGATCTGGCCGCCCAGGGTGCCCACCCAGGTGCCCTTGAAGTTGTTGCCGCCATCCATGTAGCCGGTCTTGACCCAGGCTTCGGTCTTGGGCGAGGGCTTGCCGCGCAGGCCCACGGTGACGCGGCCCAGGTTGGTGTGGTCCTTGAAGCGCTCGGAGTAGCCGTAGTAACGATCGGTCAGCTCAACGTTCTGGCGCACCCAGGCGGCGTCGGCGGTGAAGTCGACGCGGTCGGTCCACGGCATGTGGTAGCCGATGCCCAGCTCCGGCTGGTCCAGTTCCAGCTTCAGCGAACCGTCGTTGTAGTGGTAGGTCTTGCGGGTACGCGACCAGCCGCCGAACACGTGCACCTGCTCGGAGAGTGCGAACGAACCGCGCAGATAGGCGCCGTCGACCTTGGGGTCGTCCAGTGCGTTGTCGTCAACCTTGACCTGCGTCCAGCCGCCTTCCACATAGGTGTAGCTCAGGGCGTCAGCCGAAGCCGAGAAGGGGGCGGCGGCCAGCAGAGCGGCCACGATCAGGATCTTGCGCATGGGAATTCCTGTGAATTTCAGTCCATTGGCGAGCCGGCCCTGCGGGCGGCCCGTGGCGACCTCATGTCGTCCGGCGACGGATTTTAATGAAAATTTTACAGAATGCGAGCTGCGGGGCGAAGCCGTGGCCAGCAACGCGACGCCGGTCACAGCTGAACGAGGGATGGCCCGGCCCTGCGCGACCCCGGCAAGGCGACTGGTACACTACCGGTGCCGGTTCGCCGGTACACAAACGTCTTCAGGGCGGGGTGCAATTCCCCACCGGCGGTAGGTGCGCAAGCACGAGCCCGCGAGCGCCCCGGCCCACGCCGGGGGTCAGCAGATCCGGTCCAATGCCGGAGCCGACGGTCATAGTCCGGATGAAAGAAGACGGTGCCACAGGGCTCATGCCCTGCGCGCGCCTGTTTGCCTTGCGGCGTTTTTCGCTCACTTTTCGCGGAGAACGTTACTTGTTTACTGGAATCATCGAAGGCGTCGGCCGTCTGGCCGCACGCGAGTCCATCGGCGGCGATGTCCGCTTCACCTTCAATGTCGGGAATCTGCCGTTCGACCACGTGCAGATGGGCGAGAGCATCGCCATCAACGGCGTCTGCCTCACCGTCATTGCTTTTGACGCCAGCAGCTTCCAGGCCGATGCCTCCACCGAAACCCTGGGCCTGACCACGCTGGGCCAGCTGGACGAGGGCGCGGTCATCAACCTGGAGCGCGCCATGCGCCCGACCGACCGCCTCGGTGGCCATCTGGTCAGCGGCCACGTCGATGGCCTCGGCCAGGTGCTGTCCATCCACGAAGACGCGCGCGCCCAGCGCTGGCGCTTCGCCGCGCCGGCCTCGCTGCGCCGCTACATCGCCAAGAAGGGTTCGATCTGCGTGGACGGCGTCAGCCTTACCGTCAACGAAGTGGATGACGAAGGTTTTGAAGTCGCCCTGATCCCGCACACCGTGGCCAACACCGCCTTCTCCGCCTCGGGCGTGGGCAGCGCGGTGAACCTGGAAATCGACCTGGTGGCTCGATATGTGGAAAGGCTTGTCAGCCTGCCGGCCAGCGGCCGGCAGCTACCGTCTGAAGAGGGAGATGCCGCATGAATTTCGCCCCGATTCCGGAAATCCTGGAAGAGATCCGCCTGGGCCGCATGGTGGTCATCGTCGATGACGAAGACCGCGAGAACGAAGGCGACCTGATCATGGCCGCCGAGCTGGTCAAGCCGTCGGACATCAACTTCATGGTCACCCACGGCCGTGGCCTGGTGTGCCTGCCGCTTACCCGTACCCGCGCCGCCGACCTCGGCCTGGCGCCGATGGTGCAGGCCAATACCGCGCAGTTCCAGACCAACTTCACGGTCAGCATCGAGGCCGCCGAGGGTGTCACCACCGGCATCTCGGCGCACGACCGCGCGCACACCATCCGTACTGCGGTGAAGCCGAATGCCAAGCCGGCCGACCTGCACCAGCCGGGCCACATCTTCCCGCTGATCGCCCAGCCGGGTGGCGTGCTGACCCGTGCCGGCCACACCGAAGCCGGCGTCGACCTGGCCATGCTGGCCGGGCTGGAGCCGGCCGGCGTGCTGGTGGAGATCCTGAACCCGGATGGCAGCATGGCGCGCCGCCCGGAGCTGGAAGTGTTCGCCCGCGAGCATGGCCTGAAGATGGGCTCCATCGCCGATCTGATTGCCTACCGGCTGGCCACCGAAAAGACCGTCGAGCGCGTCGATGAGCGCGACATCGACACCGAATTCGGCCCGTTCAAGCTGGTCACCTACCGCGACCGCATCGCCCACGACCTGCATTTCGCCCTGGTCCGCGGCACCCCGGACGCGGAAAGCCCCACGCTGGTGCGCGTGCAGGTGGAAAACCCGCTGGCTGACCTGCTGCACTGGCGCCGCGACGATTTCGGCGTGGCCGCCACCGATGCCCTGCGTGCGATCGATGCCGAAGGGGCGGGCGTGATGGTGGTGCTGTCGGCCCCGCGCGACGGCGAGGCCCTGCTGGCCCGCCTGCGCCAGCAGCCGGCGCCGGTGGTGCCGGGCAAGGACAAGGATGTGGGCCAGTGGCGCCGCAACGGTGCCGGCGCGCAGATCCTGTCCGCCCTGGGCCTGGGCAAGCTGCGCGTGCTGGGCACCCCACGCCGCCAGGTCGGCCTGGCCGGGTACGGCCTGGAAGTGGTGGAGACGGTCACCCTGTAATGGGTAGTGCCGGCCGTTGGCCGGCAACCGCATCCCCGGTAGTGCCGGCCAGCGGCCGGCACTACCGGTGGGTGCCGAC
>NZ_JASJSU010000036.1:0-44429 GCF_030237045.1 Stenotrophomonas maltophilia group sp. Smal17 | reverse complement strand
ACGCCGACCCGGTAACGATGAATGCCGACGCACAGGCCGGCGGTGACAACTTCGGTATCCAGTCCGGTACAGGCGGCGGCACGTCCGGCGTGGGCCGCGGTGGTGCCGGCAATGCCACTTACGGCCGCTACCTCGGCTACCTGATGCAGCAGGCGATCGCGCGCGACGACAAGGTCAAGCGCCTGGCGTTCCAGCTGCAGGTGAATGTGTGGCTGGCCGCCGATGGCCGCCTGGAAAAGGTCGAGCTGGTGCGCGGCAGTGGCAACGAGGAGGCCGATGCGGCCGTGCTCGATGCGCTGCGTCGCATCGGCAAGGTCGACCAGGCACCGCCGCCGTCGCTCGATTTCCCCGCCCGCGTCCTGATCCAGGGCCGCCGGCCCGGGGCCTGATTCCCGACTTCCGTGATTTCCACTCTTTCGATGAGAACCGTGATGAACGACCACGACCGCGCACGAACCGACTCCCGCCGCCCGCGGCCGGCCCGACGGGCGCTGCTGTGCTGCGCCGTGCTGCTCAGCCTGGCGGCCCCGGCCGGTGCAATGGCCGCAGAAACCACCATGGTCAAGCTGATCAAGGGCCTGATCGCCAGCGGCGCGCTGAAACCCGAAGACGGCCAGGCGCTGCTGGTGCAGGCCGAAGCCGAAGCGGCCGCCGCACAGCGCACCGCAGCCAGCGGCAGTGCGGCCGCCAGCGGCGGCGTGGCCCTGGAAGCCGGCGATGTGCGCGTGCCTTACGTGCCGCAGAGCGTGCGCGACGGCATCCGTGACGAGGTGCGCCAGGATGTGATGGCGCAAGCGAAATCGGAAGGCTGGGCGGCGCCGAACGAAGTGGCCGAATGGACCAAGCGCATCAAGGTCACCGGTGACATGCGCGTGCGCAGCGAATCGCGCTTCTATTCCGAGCGCAACAGCGACATCGTGAGCAACTGGCCGGCGATCAATTCCGGCAATGGCTTCGATACCAACACCAACACCAACCTGCAGCTGCCGCCGCTGTTGAACAGCCGCCAGGACCGCCGCAACCTGTGGCGCATCCGTGCCCGCCTGGGCATCGAAGCGACCATCGGCCAGCACACCACCGCCGGCGTGCGCCTGGCCAGCGGCAGCAGCAATGGCCCGGTGTCGACCACCGAACAGCTGGGCGGCGGCCTGAGCAAGAAGGATGTGTGGCTGGACCAGGCCTGGCTGGCCTACAGCCCGGCGGACTGGGTGACGGTGCGCGGTGGCCGCTTCGGCAATCCGTTCTGGACCAGCGATACGCTGTTCTCCAACGACCTGAACTTCGACGGCCTGGCCGCCAACCTGAAGTACGACTTCGACGGCGGTGACCTCGACCTGTTCGGCAACCTGGCGGTGGTGCCGCTGGAGTACACCTCCGACAGCTCGCCCAGCCAGAGCCGGGTCAAGACCCCGAACGAGAACAAGTGGCTGTCCGGTGCGCAGGTGGGCGTGAACTGGCGCTTCAACGATGACAACGCGCTGCGCGCGGCGCTGGGCTACTACGACTTCAAGAACATCAGCGGCCGCCTGTCTTCGCCGTGCGCACTGTATGCAGGTGCGGTGAGCTGCGACACCGACTGGTCGCGCCCGGCCTTCATGCAGAAGGGCAACACCCTGATGCTGATCCGCGACATCGCGCGCAATCCGCTGGACCCGGCCAACACGCCCACCGCGCAGTACGTCGGCCTGGCCTCGGCGTTCCGCCTGGCCACGCTGAACCTGCGCTGGGATACGCAGCTGGCGCAGGGTATCGGGCTGCGCCTGGACGGTGACTACATCCGCAATCTGGCGTACGACAAGCAGGCGATGTTCAGCCGTGCCAACAATGGCATCGTCAACAACTACGACGCGGGCGGCACCGCCAGCATCAACACCTTCCGCAGCGGCGATACCGCATGGATGGTGCAGGCCACCTTCGGTGCCACCGAGCTGAGGGAGAAGGGCCAGTGGCAGGCACTGCTGGGCTACAAGCGCATCGAGGCCGATGCGCTGCCGGATGCCTACAACGACCCCAACTTCCACCTGGGCGGCACCAATGCCCGCGGCTACTACGTGGGCGGTGCCTACGCGCTGGATGCGCGCAGCTGGATCAGCGGCAAGTGGATGGCGGCCAAGGAAGTGTCCGGTGCGCCACTGTCGATCGACGTGTTCCAGCTGGAGTTCAATACCGGCTTCTAGCCGGATCGCGTGATGCAGATCACGCCGGGCGTGGCGGGGGCGCAGCGATGCGCCCGTCTAAGGAAAGGAGACCACGCGTTGCACGAAAGGAGGAGTGGATGAGCCGTCGCAAGCTGTTTGAAAGTCCTGAACCGTCCAGCCAGGTGCTGGGTATCGGGCCGGCCTATGTATCGGTGGAAGGGCTGCGCCAGCATCTGGCGGAGTTCCTGCTGTATGCGGGCCGGCCGGTGGTGATCATGCGCGGGCGCAGTGAAGTGGGCTACTTCCTGCCGGCGCGCTGCTGGCGCCAGCGCGATGACGATCCGCTGGCGGCGGCGGCTGCCGACCAGCTGCTGGATGCGGCCGGCTTCCAGGCCGAGGACATCCAGCAGGTGGAGCAGGAGTTCAACGCCATGCGCCAGCGCACCGTACTGCATTCACGGCGCTGAGTTGTCTGTGGAGCCGGGCCCATGCTCGGCTCCACGGTAGATCCACGCCATGCGTGGATGGGGTTACGCCGCGCCCCCACGCTCACTGGTGATGCGTGCACCCTCGCGCATCACCAGGGTCACCGGGGTCTTCTCCACTACCTCCAGCAAGCGCTGCCACTGTGCATCGCTCAGCTCGGCGCTGGCATGCAGGACGCGGTGCACGTGGAAGCGCCCGTCCTCGTCGCGCTCGGAGCGTAGTTCGGCATGGAACTCACCCAGTTCCCAGCCCTTGCGCTGCGTGTACATGCGCAGGGTGATGGCGGTGCAGGCCGCCAGCGAGGCCAGGTACAGGTCGAACGGGGCGAAGCCCTTGCCCTGGCCGCCAAGCGTTGCGGGCTCGTCCGCATCGACATCGAAGCTGCCATTGCTGATGTGGTGCAGGTAGTTGTCGCCGGTCGAAACAATGCGTGCGTAGGCCATGCGGATCTCCTCTGTAGCGTCGGGCCATGCCCGACGCGTTGGACTCTACCGCCTTGCGCGCTCAGCTGCGCTGCGAATCCAGCGGCTCGTGGCTTTTCTGCACGTCCTGCGCCTTCAGGTAACTCTCGATCAGCAGCTGGTAGTTCGGGAATATCCTGGTGTAGACCTCCGCCCACTGCTGTGCATCGTCGCGGTTCCAGCTGCGCTGGATCTCCGAGGCCACCGCGGCGGTGTCCATCGGCACCACGCCGGCCTGCACCACGCGCGCCAGGGTGATCTCCTCGGCCATCTTCGAATAGGTGCCCGAGGCATCGATTACCGCAAACACCTGGTAGCCGTCGGCGACGGCGGCGATCGACGGGAACGCCATGCACACGCTGGTGATGGTGCCGGCGATGATCAGCTGTTTGCGGCCAGTGGCCTTCACTGCGGCAACGAACTCGGGATTGTCCCAGGCGTTGATCTCACCCTTGCGCGCCACGTACTGCGCATGCGGGGCAGCTTCGTGGATCTCCGGGATCAGCGGGCCATTCGGGCCCTGCGGCACCGAGGCGGTGGTGATCACCGGCATCCGGGCCAGCATGGCCATCTTCGCCAGTGCAGTGGCGTGGGCGCGCACCGTGCTGAACGGCATGTCTGCGATGGTCTGGAACAGGCCGCTCTGGTGGTCGATCAGCAGCAACGTGGCATTGTCCGGATCGATCACCGGGCGTGCGCCGTTGAAGTTGGCGGGGGAACTCATGGTCAGTCTCCTGTGGGGGAAGGGCCGGGGGTGGCCCGATGGCGGCGGCGGGCCGGGGCCCGCCGCGTTGAAGCGCTCAGTGCGCGATCTGGCCGAAGCGGCCGCTGTTGAAGTCGTTGACCGCCTGCGCGATCTCGGCCTGGCTGTTCATCACGAACGGGCCATAGCCCACCACCGGCTCGTCGATCGGCTCACCGCTGAGCAGCAACACGGTGGCGTCGCTGTCGGCGTCGACGAACACGTCCGTGCCAGCGCGGTCGAAGGTGACCAGCTGTGCCTCGCCGACCGGCGGGCCGCCGTTGATCCGCACAGAACCCTTCAGCACCACCAGCGCCAGCGTGCGGCCATCGGCCACCGGCAGTTCGGCGTGGTGTCCCTGCTGCAGGCGGATGTCCCAGACATCCATCGGCGTGTGGGTGCGGGCCGGGCCGGCACGGCCGTCGAAGCGACCGGCGATGACCCGCACGCGGCCAGCGCCCCCAGGCAGATCCACCGAGGGAATGTCTGCATCGAGCAGGGTCTGGTAGCCCGGCGCACCCATCTTGTTCCGCGCCGGCAGGTTCACCCACAACTGGACCATGTCCAGCGTGCCGCCGCGCCGGCTGAATTCCGGCGTATGGAATTCCTCGTGGAGGATGCCCGAGGCAGCGGTCATCCACTGCACGTCGCCCGGGCCGATGGTGCCGCCGGCCCCGGTTGAATCGCGATGGGCGACTTCGCCCTCATAGACGATGGTGACCGTCTCGAAACCACGATGCGGGTGCTGGCCGACGCCACGCGGGGTGTCGCTGGGCGCAAAGCTGTACGGGCCAGCGTAGTCCAGCAGCAGGAACGGGCTCAGGTGCTGGCCGTGGGTGTTGTAGGAAAACAGCGAGCGGGCGGGGAACCCGTCGCCGACCCAATGCGGGCGGGGCGCGCTGTAGGTACCGGTGACACGCTTCATGGCGATCTCCTGGCCGGGGCTGCCGGCCGTTGCTCTTCGTTGCGGAGACGATATCGCTGCAACAATTAGCTCGGTAGACGCCATTATTTGCCGTCATAGTCCTATATGGTGAACAATGGGCCCAGGCCTTGCGCCGCAGGAATTCGCCCCGTGTTCATTGCTGATATCCGCCGTTGCGACCTCAACGACCTGTTCTACTTCGCCATGGTGGTGGAGCACGGCGGCTTCTCGCAGGCCGGCCGTGCGCTGGCCATGCCCAAGTCGAAACTGAGCCGGCGCATCGCGCTGCTGGAGGAACGGCTGGGGGTGCGCCTGATCCAGCGCTCGACCCGGCGCTTCTCGGTCACCGAGGTCGGGCAGGACTACTACCGCCACTGCAAGGCGATGCTGGTCGAGGCCGAGGCCGCTGAAGAGGCGATCGCACTGTCACGTGCCGAGCCGCGCGGCACGGTACGCCTGGCGTGCCCGATCGCGATCCTGCACGCGCGCATCGGCCCGATGCTGGCCGACTTCCTGGCCCTGCACCCGCAGGTGACGGTGCAGCTGGAGGCCACCAACCGCCGCGTCGATGTGGTGGGCGAGGGTGTGGACGTGGCGATACGGGTACGGCCGCCGCCGCTGGAGGACAGCGACCTGGTGGTGCGCGTGCTGGCGCGCCGCGCCTGGTGCACCAGTGCCAGCCCGGCGCTGCTGGATCAGCTGGGCACGCCGCAGGTGCCGGCCGACCTGGCGATGATGCCGAGCGTCGATCTGGCATCGCCCAGCCAGCAGCACGTCTGGGAGTACACCGGGCCCGGCGGCGTGCAGGCCAGCGTGCACCATCGCCCGCGCCTGGTCAGCGATGACATGATCGCGCTGCGCGCAGCCGCGGTTGCCGGGGTCGGGGTGTTGATGCTGCCGCGGATGATGATCAGCGAGGAGCTGGCCCGTGGTGCGCTGGTGCCGGTGTTGCCCGAGTGGGTGCCGAAGCACGGCATCGTGCACGCCGTGTTCCCATCGCGGCGCGGATTGCTGCCGGCCGTGCGGGCGCTGCTCGATTTCCTGGCCGAGCGCTTCGAGGCGTTGGACGAGCCATAGCCCCAGCATCCACGCATGGCGTGAATCTACCGAATGTGTCGACTCGACTGTGCTTGCCGCCCGTGGCCACGCAGCCCACAATTCACCTCCGGACCGTCGCCATCACGCCCATCATTCCCCGGTCCGGCCTTGGCACCTATGTCTCCCAATGCCCTGGCGCTGGTCGAGCTGCTGATCCGCGAGCGCCGTGCGTTGTCTCGCTTCATCGCGCGCTATCTCGACCCGGCCAGTACCGAGGACACCCTGCAGAACCTGTACCTGAAGGCCAGCAGCGTGCCCGGCGATCCGCCCATCCTGGAGCCGCGTGGCTATCTGTACCGGATGGCCTATCACCACGCGCTCAACCGCAGCCAGGCCGATGCCCGCGAGCGGCGCGCGATGGCCGAGTACGCCGCCGACATGGCCGGGGCCGGCCACGATGGCGAGGCGCAGGCGCTGGACCAGGCACAGCTGCGTGAGATCACCCAGACCATCCTTGCGCTGCCCGGGCAGGTGCGCGAGTGCTTCGTGCTCAACCGCTACCTGGGCCTGAGCGAGCGCGAGATCGCCACGCGCCTGGGAATCTCCAAGAGCCTGGTCGGCAAGCACGTACTGCGCGCGGCGCTGCTGATCCAGCAGCACCAGCAGGGAGTGCGGCGATGAGCGGCGATTGCCGTGGGCAGATCGCGCCCGCCGTTGTCACAACAGGAAAGCGCACCCGTTCGCGGTGCGGCAGGCCACAACCATGACCACGTCCGAACCCTCGCCGCGTCAGGCCAGGCAGGCGTTGCGCTGGGTGATCCGGTGCAGTGCAGGCCCGCTGCCCGAACGCCAGCAACGAACCCTGCAGCGCTGGCTGCAGGCCGATCCGTGCCATGCACTGGCCTGGCGCCAGCAGCAGGCCTTCTGGCAGGGGCTGGATGCCGCCGGGCCCGAGGTGCTGGCCGCGCTGCCCGGGCTGACCGGCGATCGCGAAGGGCTGCGGCCGCTGGCGCCGCGCCGCCGCCTGCCGTGGCTGCTGGCTTCGGCCGCTGCCGTGGTGTTGATGGTCGCCGCCGCACCGCAGGCAGTGCTGCTGGCACGCAGCGACCTGCGCAGCAGCGATGCGCCGCGCGTGGTGCAGCTGGAAGATGGCAGCACTGCCGTGCTGGATGCCGGTACCGCGCTGGCCATCGAGTTCAATGGCCAGCAACGGCACCTGCGCCTGCTGCGCGGCCAGGCCTGGTTCCAGGTGGCACACGAGGCCCGGCCGTTCCAGGTCGAGGCGGCGGGTGGCAAGGTGCATGACATCGGCACCGCGTTCAGCGTGTCGATGCAGGACAGCACGGTCACCACCCAGGTCAGCGAGGGCGTGGTCGATGTGCGCCCGGGCGATGGCAGCGTGCAGCGCCTGCATGCGGGGCAGGCACGTGTGTTCCGTGACGGGCGCTGGCTGCAACCGCTGCAGCAGGTAGGTCCCGATGGCGTAGCGCCGTGGCGGCGCGGTGAAGTGGTGATCGACGATCTGCCGGCGGCACAGGCCATTGCCGATCTGGGGCGCTACCGCCGTGCACCGGTCTGGGTGCTGGGCGGGCAGGGTGCCCGCGTGCGGGTCAGCGGCCTGTTCCACCTGCAGCACCCGGAAACGGGCATCGATGCGGTGGCTGCACAGGCCGGGTTGCGCGTGCAGCGCCTGCCCGGCGGGGCGCTGGTGGTCTGGTGAAGCCCGGTTGGCGCAGCGCTGGATCGGCCACATGAAAAAAACATGAAAAAACCGTGGGCAGTCGCCGCATGCGGCTGTCTATAGAGGTATAGCCAGAGCGAAACACCGTTTTTCCTCAAGCCAGACATGCCACCGGCACCGGATGTGCCGGCGGTTCCGCCCCGCTTGAGGAGTTCCTGTCCATGCCGTCCACGGCATCCGCCTGTCACCGTCGCGCCACCGTCCTGGCCCTGGCCATCTCCACCGTACTGCTGCCGTTGGCCGGGGTGCCGACCGCGCAGGCGCAACCGGCGGTCGTCGCGCCGCTGCGCCAGTACGCCATTCCCGAGCAGCCGCTGGCCGATGCCGTGCGTGCGTTCGGCCGCCAGGCCGATGCCCAGGTGGTGTTCCGCAGTGACCTGGTGGAAGGCCGTCGTTCCAGTGCGGTGAGCGGCGAGTACAGCCAGATGCAGGCCCTGCAGCAGCTGCTGCGCGGCAGCGGGGTGCGCGCACAACGCGGCATGGACGGCACCTGGAGCCTGCGTGCCGCAGCGGAGGCGGGTGAAGGGGAAGGGGTGCGGGTGACCGAGACACTGGACGTGGCCGGTCGCCTGCAGTCGGAAGGGGGCGAGGCCCGCGATCGGCGCGGCTACGATGATGTGTTCGCGCTGGACCTGACCACGGCGTATTCGGGGCGCGACCGGGTGGAACGCTATCGCGGCTCCAACCCGGCCGACGTGGTCAAGGATCTGGTCGGCGTGTTCAGTGGCGATGCGCGCAACAGTGGCGCACTGGACATCAACATCCGCGGCATCCAAGGGCCGGGGCGGGTGCCGGTCAGCATCGACGGGGGCGAACAGGCGTTGACCGTCTGGCGCGGCTACAACGGCGTCAGCAACCGCAACTACATCGATCCCAACCTGATTGGTGGCATCCAGGTCATCAAGGGGCCAGGGCTGGTGCGCGATGTGCACAGCGGGATCGGCGGCGCGCTGGTGATCAAGACCATCGACGTTGACGACATTGTTGCGGCCGGCGAGCGCTTCGGCGGGGAGCTGAAGATCGAAGGCAGCAGCAATGCGGTGGCGCCGCGCCTGCCGCGGCTGCATACCGGCGAGGACTACCGCACGGTGCCGGGGTTCCCGCAGGGCTCGCCGAACTCGCCCTATGACGACCGCACCCTGGTGGTGCCGGTGAAGTCGCGCAGCGGCAACAATCCCTTCGACGGCGAGGACCAGGCCTGGCGCCTGGCGCTGGGCGTGCGCGGCGACAACGTCGACCTGATGGCCGCCTACGCCTGGCGCAAGCGCGGCAACTACTTCTCCGGCAGCAAGGGCAGCGGCTACTACGACCAGGACCCGCGCGAGAAGTACGAGTACCAGGGCATCGACTACATCACCACGCTGGCGCGCTACTTCAAGCCGGGTGATGAAGTGCCCAACACCTCCAGCGAGCAGGAATCGTGGCTGGTGAAGGGCAGCTGGCAGATCAACGACGACCAGCAGCTGAAGGCCACCTGGCGGCGCACGCTGTCGCACTACGGCGAGATCATGCCCTCGCGCATCCTGTCCGCGCCGGACTATGGGCGCATCCAGTGGCCGCTCAGCCGCGTCGACTCCGATGCCTGGAACCTGGAGTACCGTTTCCAGCCAGCCGGCAGTCGTTGGCTGGACCTGTACGCCAACCTGTGGCGCACGGAAACGGAAAGCGACACCTACACCGCCGGTGGCTTTCCCAATTTCGCGGTGGGCAACCCGGCATGGAACCCGGACGCCAGCCCGATCCTGCGCAACACCGCGCTGGCCAACGCGCGCAACGACCGCACGGGCCTGATCCTGAGCAACCGTTTCGCGCTGCATTCGACCCTGGACCTGACCGTGGGCGGCAACTGGCAGTACGAGAAGCTGGGGTCCCGCGATCCGTACTTCGGTACCACCGATGGCTGGCGCATGTTCCCGCGTGCCGGGCGTCGCCAGGAGGGTGAAGGCTACCTCACTCTGGAGTGGCGCCCGGTTGACTTCCTCACCCTCAATGCAGGTGTTCGCTACAGCCGCTACTGGGCCTTCGATGATTTCCTCGAGGCGCACCCCGAGCTGCTGACCAAGGGCGTAGGTGGCAAGGAAGCGCAGTACACCGTGAACGAGTTGCTGCCCCGCCCGGCGGACCTGCAGTCACGCATCGATGCACTGGAGGCGCGCCGCGCCGTCTGGGAAAAGCGGGGCATGGGCTGGTTCATCGACCAGAGCATCCGCAACCTGCTGGCGCCGTACGAGACCCCGCGCCCGGTGCAACACACCCGGCCCTGGCTGCCCGATGCCGATGGCAACTACACGCGCGCAGGCAACCCCTGCCTCAATGGTGAAGTGGCGGCCATTCCCGGCGTGCAGCCGGTGTTTGCCGGCAGCGACCAGGTCTGCAACATCGGCAACAGCGTGCAGTCGCGGCCGGTGGATGGGCGCAACAGCCGCCGGCGCGACCATGCCTGGCTGCCGACCTTCTCGGCCACGGCTCACCTGTCCCCGGCCGCGCGTGCCTACGTGCGTTACAGCGAAGCAGTGCGGTTCCCGAGCATGTTCGAAAGCACCATCGCCTTCTCCGGCAGCCTCAATCCGCTGTACGCGCTCAAGCCCGAGCACGCCTACAACTACGAGATTGGCTACGTGCACAACCTGTCGGCCCTGTTCGGCAACACCGCCGATGCCGACGTCAAGCTGGCGTACTACGTGCACAAGACCCGGGACGTGATCGAGCGCGACGGCAACTTCCTGTTCGACAACATCGACAAGCAGACCATCCGCGGCATCGAGCTGCAGGCGCGCTTCGACAACCGGCGCTTCTTCACCGATCTGGGCATCACCCGCACGCTGGAAAACGAAGTGTGTGACGAGAGCACGGCGGTGCTGCTGGACGCGAACCGCGGCCTGGTGCCGAACTGCGTGCAGGACGGCTTCGTCGGTGGCTACCTGCTGACCCAGGCCATTCCCAAGCTGTCGATCAACTGGTCGCTGGGCACGCGCCTGTTCGATGAGCGCCTGGAACTGGGCAGCCGCATCGTGCACTACCAGCGCCACGAGAACCCCGACCTGCAGGCCTACCGCGACCGCCTGCTGAGCGGCGGCAGCGGCCTGCTCTGGCAGAACGTGCCGTTCACCTGGGGCAACATCACCACCGTCGATGCCTATGCGCGCTGGCGCTTCAACGAGCATGCCAGCGTCGAACTGGTCGGCAGCAACCTCGGCAACCGCTACTACGTCGATCCGGCCACGCGATCCACGCTGCCGGCGCCGGGTCGCACCCTGAAGCTCGGCGTCACCGCGCGCTTCTGATCTCCCACTTTCAAGCGTTGTACCCGTAGTTCCCTCAATCAAGGAGCAATACCATGAAAATGATCTCCCGTTCGGTTCTCGCCGTTGCCGCCTCGCTGGCTCTGGTCGGTGCCGCGCATGCTGCCGATATCGTCGGTGCCGCCAGTGCCAAGACCGATGCCGAGCTGTACGTGGCGGTGGGCGAATCGCAGGTCAATGGCGGCCCGCACCGCGCTGGCAAGGCCGGTATCGGTGTCGGCACCGTGTCCCAGGCCAAGCCGGTGGACTTCCAGGGCCTGAGCGCCTACTCGGCACCCACCACCGTCAATGGCGTGACGGTACGTACCCTGGCCATGCCGATCACCGGCGCACCGGGCAGCCACGCCGGCATGGGCCACTTCAACTTCGTCAAGGTCGGCAGTGGCGATGTCTGGTTCGGTGAATGGTCCAAGGATGGCGCCGCCGGTGGTTTCAACAACCGCCAGGTCTACTTCGTCGGTGACCGCGCCGGCACCACGCTGCCCGCCGGCGTGGCGTCCTACACCGTGGCTGGCCTGAACAAGTTCAACGGCAGCAACCTGCTGAGCGGCACCTTCGACGCCGACTTCGGTGCCGGCACCCTGGATGGTGCACTGTCCGGCAATGGCCTGAACCTGGCCATCGTTGCCAACATCAACAGTGCCGACGCATCGTTCGCCGGTTCGGCCAACGTCAATGGCAGCGTCAACGGCACCACCCAGGGCCAGTTCTTCGGCGCCAACGCCGCCACCCTGGCCGGCATCGCCACCTTCGCCGGCAACAGCCAGTACGACACCGCCTTCGGCGGCAGCAAGAACTGATTGCCACGCCCCTGACGGGGCAGGGCAGGGACAAGCCGCGATCCGCCAGTCCCTGCTTCGGCCCGCTGCATGCATCACCACGGATCGACCATGCGCCATCCCATCTTCCTTGTGATCCTGTTGCTGGCCGCTGCCGATGTGCGCGCCCAGCAGGATGATCTGCGTCGCGTGCTTGAGCAGGGCAGCGAACTGCGCCACCAGCAGCAGGACCAGCAGCGCCTGCGGCAGGCCGAGTCGGAGCGGCCGACCATCACCATCGACGGCCAGACCCTGCGCGTGGAGCGCACCGTCGACGATCTGGGCCAGGCGCTGTACCTGTCGCTGCAGCATCAGCAATGGGGCGCCGCGCAACGCTTCCTGGACGAATACATCGAACTGCCCGGCCACGACCCGTTGCTGCGCCACTATGCGCAGGGCGGCCTGGCGCGGGTAGCCAGCAATCACCGCCGTGCGGCCAGCGAATACGAGGCGCTGCTGCAGGCACAACCGGATTTCCTGCCGGCGCGCCTTGAACTTGCGCGGGTCTATGCCGAAGACCAGCGCGACCGCGATGCCGTGGCGTTGTTCACGGCCATCGCCGCCGGCATCAATGCCGACGACCCCGCCACCGCAGGTGTGCGCGGACGGGTGGACGCCTACCTGGCCGCGCTGCAGGCGCGCCAGCGCTGGAAAGGAGCGCTGGCCGCCGGCCCGGCATGGAGCGACAACATCAACCGCAGCTCGGCCAGCCGCACCTGCCTGTTCGGCGTCGGCGAGACCTGCATCATCCAGCGCAATCTTCCCGATGCCCAACGCGCGATGGGCCTGGACTACGACGGCAACCTGGAACGTCGCTGGGCGCTGGCCGGTCATCATGGGGTCTATGTGCGCGGGCTTGCGTTCGGCCAGGCCTGGCGCGGGCACAGTGCCTACAACGAACTCAATGCCAGCGTGCAGGCCGGCTACAGCTGGCGCAGCGCACGGCATACCCTGCAGATCGCGCCGAGCTATGACTACCAGGGCCTGGGCAATCGGGCCCTGCAGGGCGGCAGCGGGCTGCATGGCGAATGGCAATATGCGCTGGATGCGCGCAGCCTGCTCAAGCTGGAGGCCGACTGGAAGCGCCAACGCTATCGCCAGCGCGGCCTGGCCAGCAATTACGACGGTGAGTTGGCTGCGGTGTATGCCACCTGGTTCCGTGCGCTCAACCCGCGCTGGACCCTCTTTGCCGGACTGGACCTGAGTGACAGCCGTGCCGCCAATCCGGCCAACGGCTACCGCCAGCGAGGCCTGCGCCTGGGGGCCGCGCGCCAGTGGCCGGGTACCACCGCCACCGTGTTCGTTTCATTGCGCGAGCGTGACTACGATGCGTGGAGCCCGTTGCTGGAGGCGCGGCGCGAGGACAGCGAACAGAACCTCATCGCCATCGTGCGCAGCGAACGGCTGGCGGTCGCCGGGCTGGTGCCCAGCCTGAGCCTGCGTTACGCGCGCATCGACAGCAATGTCGGCTGGCTGTACAGCCACGACCGCAGCCTGCTCAGCCTGAAGTGGGAGCGCGCGTTCTGAGGTAGAGGCCGGCAGTACCGGTTCTTCATTGATCGTCACGCGCTCTTGTAGGCCGGATCGCGCATCCTGCCCTCGTTGCGACCGCAGGCGGGTCGCGTGCATCGAGGAGTGCAGGGCGTGCTGGAAGCCGGTAACAAACCAGAGGGCCTGAAAGGGCTGCGCGTGCTGGTGGCGGAAGATGAATTCGCCATCGCGATGTTCCTGGTCGACTACCTGGAGCTGAAGGGCGCACAGGTGATCGGCCCTGCCGGTGACCTGCAGGCATTGGGGCGGCTGGTCGATACCCATCCGATCGACGTCGCATTGCTCGACATCAACCTCGGCGGCGAACAGGTCTATCCGTTGGCCGATCGCCTGGCGGAGGCAGGGACGCCGTTCCTGCTCACCTCCGGCTACGACGACAACCTGCCGAGCCGTTTCGCCGCCGCCCCGCGCTGCACCAAGCCCTATCACATCGAGGCCCTGGTCCAGCAGCTGGCCGGGCTTGTCGCTGCACCGCAGGCGTCTGCGGGCATCGCCTGACCGGGCCGTATGGGGCGCCGTATCGAAGGTTTCCACGCCGCCGACCGGCAGGCCGGCATGCCGCCGGCGCTGCGGCTGCACGCCCGCCACGACGGGATGGCTGCGCGCATTGCCCGCCATGACTGGGCATCGACCCCGCTGGGCGGGATGGACCGCTGGCCGCCGCACCTGCGCGCCACGGTGGACCTGATGCTGGCCCACGGCTTCCCGATGATCGTGCTGTGGGGCGATCAGCTGGTGCAGCTCTACAACGACGGCTATGCCGAGATCCTCGCCGACAGGCATCCGGCCGGGCTCGGCCAGCCGACCCGCGAGTGCTGGCCCGAGGTCTGGCACATCAATGGGCCGCTCTACACCCGTGTCTGGCAGGGCGAAACCCTCACCTTCGAGGACAAGCTGTTTCCGTTGGCCAGGCACGGCCGCCTGGAGGACATCTGGTTCACCATCACCTACAGCCCGATCCGCGGCGAGGAAGGGCGCATCAATGGCGTGCTGGTGACCATGTTCGAGACCACCGCCGCGCAGCTCGCGCAGGCCGCGCGCGAGCGTGAAGAAGTGCGGCGGCGCGAGAGCGAGCGTCGCCTCGAGCTGGCCTTCAGGATGCTGCCGGTAGGTCTGTGCATTGTCGATCTGGACGGTCGCATGCTGTTATCCAACGACCAGATGCGCGCCTATCTGCCCACCGGCAAGGTGCCGTCCGCCGATGCGGACAACCAGCACCGCTGGCGGGGCTGGCACACCGACGGCAGCGCGATCGGGCCCGATGATTTCGCCATTGCCAGGGCGATGCGCGGTGAAACCGTGGTGCCCGGGCTGGAGTTTCAGTACCTGCACGACGATGGCCGCGCGCGCTGGACACGCGTCGCTGCCGCGCCGCTGCGCGATGCCGATGGCGAGGTCAGCGGCGTGTTCGCCATTGCCGTGGACATCGACGACCTCAAGCGCGCCACCGAGCGTCAGTCGGTGCTGCTGGCCGAACTGCAGCACCGGGTGCGCAACATCATGTCGACCATCCACGCGCTTGCCTGGCGCACCCGCGCGTCGGTCGGCAGCGTGGATGAATATGCCGAGCGCCTGTGCGGGCGCCTGATGTCGCTGGCGCGCACCCAGAGCCTGCTGACCCGCGGCGCCAACGCCGGGGTCTGCCTGCGCGGCATGCTCAACGAGGAGATCGCGGCGGAGACGCCGTCGATGGCCGCCTACTGCCTGCAGGGCGAGGATGTGCTGCTGCCGCCCAAGGCGGCCGAAGTGCTGTCGCTGGCCATCCATGAGCTGGCCACCAATGCACTCCGGCATGGTGCGCTGAGCCATGACAGCGGCCGCGTCGAGGTGTCCTGGCATCTGCAGGTACAGGAAGAGCAGCCGTGGCTGGGCCTGCACTGGTGCGAACGCCATGCCGAGGTGGAGGGCTGGGCGCTGCCCCAGCAGCGCGGCCTCGGCCGCACCCTGATCGAGCAGCGCGTACCGTATGAACTGGCCGGCACTGGCGAGCTGCGCTTCAGCCCACAGGGGCTGGACGCCTGGATCCGGTTCCCGCTGCGCGAGCGCGACAGCCTGCTGCAGACCGATGCGCCGCAGGTCGGGCCAGGCCGGTGAAACCCGGTTTATCCCCAATTTGGCCAAATTGGGTATAGTGGCCATAGTCCACCTCTGCCCGGAGCTGTGCCATGACCCTGCCGCTGGATCTGCCAGGCCTTGAAAAGGCCCCGGCCTCGTCGGTGAAGACCCGTGGTTGGCCGAGCCTGATGCGCACCGTGCGCGAGAAGCAGGCGCTGGTCATCACCAACCACAACCACCCCGAAGCGGTGATCGTGGACATCCGCACCTACCAGGAACTGCTGGCCAAGGCGGCCGGCGGTGATGCCGGTGAGCGCAGCGAGGAGCTGATGCGCCTGCGCAGCGAGTTCGACCAGACCCTGGCCGGCCTGCAGCGCGGCGAGGGGCTGGGCAAGGTGCTGGGCCAGCCGATCCGTCGCGGCGGCAAGGTCACCCTCGGCCGTCCGCTCTGACCGATGGGGCGGATCCTGGTGCTGGCCGGCGTCAATGGCGCCGGCAAGAGTTCGCTGCTGGGCACCTGGCTGGAGGCCGAAGGGCTGAGCTGGTTCAACCCGGATTCGTTCACCCGGCGCCTGGTGGAGGCTGGCTGGCCGCTGCCCGAGGCCAACGCCGAAGCGTGGCAGGAAGGCACCCGTCGCCTGCGCCAGGCGATGGCCGACGGCACCGACTTCGCCTTCGAGACCACGCTGGGTGGCAACACCATTCCGCGCCTGCTGCGCGAGGCCTGCGAACGGCACCACGTCGCGATCTGGTTCTGTGGCCTGGCCGATGTCGAACTGCACATTGCCCGCGTGGCCGCGCGGGTGGCAGCCGGTGGCCACGACATCCCGGTCGAGAAGATCCACGCGCGCTTCGATTCCGCGCGCGAGAACCTGCTGGACCTGCTGCCGCACCTGGCCGAACTGCATGTCTACGACAACAGCGCCCCGGCCGATGCCGAGGGCTGTGTCGAACCGCTGCCGGTGCTGGCAATGGCGCAGGGCCGGCTGCAATACCCGGTGTCGGTGGCCGAACTGCTGCACACCCCGGACTGGGCGAAGCCCATCGTGATGCGCGCGATGGAATTGAACACCACACCGTAGATCCACGCCATGCGACGCCGGCGCAGCTTCAGTAGATCCACGCCATGCGTGGATGCCGTTTCGCGCCCAGCCTCAGGCCGGCTTCACCTGCTCGGGCTCCGCAACGTCGGGCAACGGCGGCAAGCTCGGGTCCACCGTCACCGGCACGTCGCTCTTCAACAGCGCGGCCGCTTCCTTGTCGCTGCCCACCGCCGGCGGTGAACCGCGCAGCGGCAGGCCGGCGGTTTCCTTTACGAACAGCATGGTGACCAGGCCGATCACCGCCGCGCCCATCAGGTAGTAGGCCGGCACCAGCGGATCGCCGGTACGCTCCACCAGCCACGCGGTCACCAGCGGCGTGGTGCCACCGAACAGCGACACCGACACGTTGAAGGCGATCGACAACGCGCTGTAGCGCACCGGGGTATAGAACAGCGCCGGCAGCGTGGACGGCATCGAACTGGTGAAGCACACCAGCGCCAGGCCCAGCAGCATCAGGCCGAGGAAGATCATCCAGTCGTTGCCGCTGCCCACCAGCAGCAGGCACGGCACCGCCAGCACCAGCAGCGCGATGCACGCACCGATGATCATCGGGCGGCGGCCCAGCTTGTCACTGAACAGCCCGCCGACGATGTTCAGCGGCATCATCACCAGCATCACGATGATGATCAGCAGCAGGCCCTTGCTCTCGGCATAGCCCATGGTGACGCTGAGGTAGCTGGGCATGTAGGTCAGCAGCATGTAGTCGGTGACGTTGAACACCAGCACCAGGCCCATGCACACCAGCAGCTGGCGGCCGTGCACCTGGAACAGCGCGCCCAACCCTGGCCGGTCATGTTCGCGCTTCTCGGCTTCTTCGGCGAAGGCGCGGAACGCCGGGGTTTCTTCCAGTTTCATGCGCATGTACAGGCCGAGCAGGCCCAGCGGGCCGGCCACCAGGAACGGGATGCGCCAGCCCCAGTCCAGCATCTGCTCGCTGCTCAACAGCATGTGCAGCGCGGTCACGGTGCCGGCACCGGCGATGTAGCCGCCCAGCGTGCCGAACTCCAGCCAGCTGCCCATCAGGCCGCGGTTGCGGTCGGTGGAGTACTCGGCGATGAAGGTGGCCGCACCGCCATACTCGCCGCCGGTGGAAAAGCCCTGCACCACGCGCGCCAGCAGCAACAGCACCGGCGCCCAGATGCCGATGCGCTCGTAGGAGGGAATCAGGCCGATGGCAAAGGTGCCCAGCGCCATCAGGATCATGGTGAACGCCAGCACTTTCTGGCGCCCGTAACGATCGCCCAGCGGGCCGAACACCAGGCCGCCCAGCGGCCGCACCAGGAATGCCACGGTGAAGGTGGCGAAGGCGGCGATCACCTGTGCGGTGGGATTGCTGGAGGGGAAGAACACCTGGCCGATGGTGACGGCCAGATAGCCGTACACACCGAAGTCGAACCACTCCATGGCATTGCCCAGTGCAGCCGCACCGACGGCGCGCTTGAGCATGGGCTTGTCGACAACGGTGATCTCATCGACCTTCAGGTGGCGGCGGCGTTTGAACCAGCCGAAATGAGCATGTGAATCGGGGGTGTCCTGCATGGAGGCTCCCTGTCAGGTGGGGGAATGAGCGATGGGGTGTGTTCCGGAAACAGGTGCAGGCGCGATGCCACGCGCACGGCACGGCACCGCCGCAGGGGCGGAAACACGGAAACGGGATCACCGCGGCAGCGCAGTCAGCGGCCGGGTGTCACATCAGCGTGGGGAATGCAGGCAGAAGGGCCTGCGGGCGTCAGCCGCCAGGATCCAGCGCGAGGCGATGGAAATGCTGGGCGGGAACATGCGTGGCAAGCGAAGCGCCGGTCGGCAGTGCTTCCCACGTAACAGGTGCGCCCGTCACGTAGTGGGTCGTGTCGATCATCCGTTCATCATAACGGCATCGGCGTGAGCGTGCAGCGAAGCAGGCTGAGCTGCACGCTGTGTTCCATCACGCCTGTTCATCCGCAGCGCGTCTGCGATGACATGCGTTGAACGAACTGTGGCCGCGCTGCTCACGCACAGCTGGCTACGGTGCAGGTGAACGCACTCCACAAGGAACATCGCATGACCCGTCGCATTCCCGAAGGCACCCTCATCATCGTCGCCGATGGCGGCTCTGCCCGCGTGTTCACCAACGTTGGCAACGAGCATCAACTCAGCTTGAAGCAGGAAGGTGAGCTGCGCCTGCAGGACATCAGCGAGCAGGGCATCTCGGGGCAGGGGCCGGCCGGCGCGGTGCCGAAAGACATGTCAATCTCGCAGCTCAATGAAGCCACCTTCGCCAAGCAGGTCGCCGAGCAGCTCAACGACGATGCCCTCAACAACCGCTATGCACACCTGGTGCTGGTGGCCGACCCGACCACGCTGGGCCGCATCCGCCCGCTGCTGCACAAGGAAGTGCAGTCGCGCCTGCTGGGGGACATCGCCAAGGATCTGACCAACGCACCGTTGGCCGATATCCAGAAGGCGCTGGCGGCGTAACGCGCATGCCGTTCATGCGTGATCACCTCTCGGCAGAGCCGGCCCCGGCGGATGTGGAAGCGCAGCCGGGCTGGCAACTTCTGGAGTTCGGCGCACCCTGGTGTGGCCACTGCCAGGCCGCACAGGCGGCGTTGCAGGCCTTCGTCGATGCCAACGATCTGGTGCATTGGAAAATCGAGGATGGCAAGGGCAAGCCACTGGGCCGCGCGTTCAAGGTGAAGCTGTGGCCGACCGCCGTGCTGCTGCATGACGGCCACGAGGTGGCACGCGTGGTGCGGCCACTGGACAGTGCCGACCTGGCAACCCTGCAGGCGGCACTGCCGGATTGAGTGCAGCCACGTGTGCGTCTAGCGCAACGGGTAGAACGGCTCGATCAGCTCGGTGCCGGTGGCCTCATCGCCCTTGAACGACAACTCGAAGGCGCCACCCCACAGCGTTTCGGGGTGGTCGAGCACCTGCAGGGTTTCCATGCGCAATGCCTGCATTCCAATCAGATGCGCGGCTTCGTCGCGGCTCACCCAGCGGTACTGCTTGTCCGCAGTGGTGGCGGGTGGCTGCCCGCTGCGCAGCGTGGCGCGATAGTGCTGGCGGAACGACACCGCGTCGTGCGTCGGGTCGGGCGGGTCCTCGTTGAAACGATAGCTGTAGAGGGCCGCCAGCGTGAATGGTGACACCTGCAGGCCAAGCTCCGTTGCCAGCTGCTGCAATGCTTCCTGCACGCTCTGCTTGCGGTTGGCGCGCACGGCAGGCGTCATCCAGCCGCTGCGGTTGTGTTCCAGCAGCAGGCGGCCCTGATCGTCGGCCACCAACAGGCGCAGGATGGTGTAGTCGTCCTGCGCGGTGCGGGCTGCGGCGGGCGGCGGTGGTGGCGGATCGGCATGGACAGCAGAGGCGGTGGTGATCATTCCTGCAATCGCGATCCATCGTGCAGCGCGGCGGGCCATGCGGGGTCTCCCTGGTCTGGGCGCAGGGTAGGGCGGCCCAGAGGGCCGGACAAGTGCCGACTCACCCCCGTCGGGGTCAGTGAAGCGTCACCTTCTCCGCCTCCTCACGCAGCGCCTGCAGCAGGCATCGCCCGTGCTGGCTCAGCATGATCATCGCCGTGGCAATCTGCTTCGGGTTGTAACCCATCGGCGCCGGCGGCTTCGGCTCGGGGCCGTACTGCTCGCCGATGAGGATAGCCATGCCCTCGGCGCTGTTGAAGGCCTGTTCGATGCGATGGAGCAGCGATTCCATGGCCGGGCTGAGCGGACGTTCGTGGATCATGCGGGAACTCCCTGGGTGTGATGGCCACCGCGAGGGTGGCGGGCAGTGCCCGTCGCATTTATGACGAGCGATGTCTGTCCCTCTTTCTTTTCGGGGGTTCCAATCCCGGCAGCGGTATGTCCGCTGCGGCGCCATCCTGCACAGGCCATGGCGCGACGCGCCAATTGATGTGTCGTCTTGTTTCGTCCTCTGCAAAAGGCGTGGTCTTTCAGATGGGAGGTTATGGACAACAATTGACGCATGGCAGTCAGCTAATGGAGAGGTAGGCAACAAGCCTATGAGGCGATTCGTCACGCCGCCATGCAATTAAGTGCAAACCGGCGCGCCAGTCCCGACGGCCGCACTGCAGCATGCGACATCGCAATACCGGTGCTAGCATCGGCCATCGCCTGAATCGATCCAAATGCCGATGCCCACGCTGGACCGTCGTTTCCTGATCGCCGTTGCCGCCACTGCCATGCTGGCTTCCGGTGCCGCCCTGGCTGCCACACCGAAATCCGCTGCCGAGCGCGCCTATGCGGCAGTCGACCCGTTCATCGGTACCGGCGGCGAAGGTCACACCTATCCCGGTGCCACGGTGCCGTTCGGCATGGTCCAGCTCAGCCCGGACACGCGCATCCAGCCGCGTGAAAAGGCCTATGGCTGGGCGGCCGGCTACCGCTACGACGACAGCAGCATCGTCGGTTTCTCGCACACGCATTTTTCCGGCACCGGTCACTCCGATCTGGGCGACATCCTGCTGATGCCGTTCACCGGCACACCGGGGCTGGAGCGCGGCGATCCGGAAAAGCCCCGCAGCGGCTATGCCTCGCGCTTCCGCCACGACGATGAGAAGGCCGAGCCGGGCTACTACGCGGTTACCCTGGACGACTACAAGGTGCGCGCCGAGCTGACCACCAGTGCGCGCGTGGGCGTGCACCGCTATGCGTTCCCGAAGGGCACCGACGCCAAGGTGCTGTTGGACATGCGTACCAGCATGTACGACTACCCGGGCAAGGTGCTGTGGTCGCGGGTGCGGGTGCGCGCCGATGGCACGGTGACCGGCTTCCGCGAAACCCGCGGCTGGGCACCGGGCCGCCAGCTGTACTTCGCGATGCGCTTCTCGCGTCCGCTGGCCGGGCATGAACTGCACAACACCGAGCAGGACATCGTCTACAAGGGCTTCCCGCCGCCGGGCGAGAAGGACCCGGCGCAGCGTGCGCAGATCGAGGGCCGGCAGCTGGTCGGTACGTTCGCCTTCGGCAAGCTGGACGCACCGCTGGTGCTGAAGGTGGCCATTTCGCCGGTCAGCGAGGCCGGCGCCATCGCCAACCTCGACGCCGAAGTGGCCGACTTCGATTTCGACCGCGTGCGCGCAGGCGAAACATGAATGGACGCAGGCGTTGTCGGTGCTCGATATCGATGCACCGGAACATGCACGCCGCAGTGCCTACACCGCGCTGTACCACACCATGCTGGGGCCGACGCTGTTCATGGATGCCGACGGCCAGTACCGCGGCTCGGACAACGCCGTGCACAAGGCAGAGGGCTACACGAATTACTCCACGTTCTCGCTGTGGGATACCTACCGTGCGCTGCATCCGTTGCTGACCCTGGTGCAGCCGGAGAAGCGCAACAGCGACTTCGTCAATTCCATGCTCGCCCACCACGAGCACAGCCCCTATGGCATGTTGCCGGTGTGGTCGTTCCACGGCCTGGAAGACTGGTGCATGATCGGCTACCACGCGGTGCCGGTGATCGCCGATGCGTACGTGAAGGGTATCCGCGGCTTCGACGCCGACAAGGCGCTGAAGGCGATGGTCGAGACCGCGAACTACGGTCCCTATGACGGCATCGCGCAGTACCGCGAGCTGGGCTACGTGCCGATCGACGAGGAAGGCGAAGCGGCTAGCAAGACGCTGGAATACGCCTTCGACGACTGGACCATCGCGCGCATGGCGCAGGCCATGGGCAAGACCGATGTTGCGGCCACCTTCGACAAGCGCGCCGGCAACTGGCGCAACGCCTTCGACAAGGACACCGGCTTCATGCGCGCGCGCAAGCGCGATGGCAGCTTCCGCACGCCGTTCGACCCCAGCGCCAGCGGCTACGGCACCGACTACACCGAAGGCAATGCCTGGCAGTATTCCTGGTATGTGCCGCAGGACGTGGCCGGCCTGGCCGCAGCACACGGGGGCAGCGACAAACTGCTGGCGCGGCTGGATGAGGTATTCAACGCCAAGGTCGATCCGTCGATCTTCGAGCACATGGAAGACATTACCGGGTTGATCGGCTGGTACGCACATGGCAACGAGCCCAGCCACCACGTGGCCTACCTGTATTCGTACGCTGGCCAGCCGTGGCGCACGCAGGCGCGCCTGAAGCAGATCATGGACACCCAGTACGCCGATCGCCCCGACGGGTTGGCCGGTAACGATGACGTCGGCCAGATGTCGGCGTGGTACGTGTTCACCGCGCTGGGTTTCTATCCGGTGGCGCCGGGATCGGGCGAATACATCCTGGGCCGTCCGTTCCTGCCCAGGACCGCGATGCGTCTGCCGGACGGCAAGACCTTCACCATCGTGGCCGACGGGCTGGACGACAAGCACACCTACGTGGGCAGCGTGAGCCTCAACGGCAAGCCATTGCAGCGCACCTTCCTGCGCCACGACGAGATCCTGGCCGGTGGCGAACTGCGCTTCAGCATGCAGGCAGAGCCGAACAAGGAGTGGCCGGGGCAGGGCGCGCAAGCGCCGTATTCGATGAGCCGGTGATGCGTGCCGGGGCGGCGTGGGGTGATTCCCGCTTCTGGTAGGTGCCAACCCTGGTTGGCACACGGGAGGTCAACATCGCCAACCAAGGTTGGCCCCTACCGGAACCCGATCGCTGCGGGCCGTGGGTGTCCGCGATGCATCGCCCAGATGCCGGTGCTGCGCACTGGGGCGACATGGGGTGGTTCCCGCTTCTGGTAGGTGCCAACCTTGGTTGGCACGCGGGAGGTCAACATCGCCAACCAAGGTTGGCCTCTACCGGAACCCGATCGCTGCGGGCCTTGGATGTCTGCGATGCATTGCCCGGATGCCTGTCGCGATCTGCATGATTTGTCGAGTGCGGATCAGGGTTCAACGGAAGGATTCGCACCGGAATCGGTGACGCAGCGTCGCCGCCGGACCGTTCCAGGCCACATTCATAGCATTCTGATTTCACCTCTCCCATCCCGTTGCTAGGGTCCTGCGCACAGAAGTGCGCCAGGGTGGTGCACGGGGTGTAGGTCATATGCACACGTTGCATGCGCATGAGGATGCAGCGCTGCTGCACCGGTTTGAACTGCCCGGCGCAGGGTCTCTGCTGGTGGAGCGCTGGCACGGACGCGAGGCACTGTCGGAAGGTCTGGATTACCACATCGATGTACTTGCGGCGCGCGCGGATGCTGCCTGCGAACACTGGTTGGGCCGGCCTGCGACGCTGCACACGCGTGATGCGCAGGGGCGCGACATTCCAAGGGCAGGGCTGGTGCGCGAGGTACGTCGGCTGGACGGCGATCGGGAATTCACCCGCTACCGTATACGCCTGGCGGCATGGACCTGGTGGCTGGGCCAGCAGCGCAACAGCCGCGTCTTCCGTGACGCAGCCGTCAGGCAGATCGTGGATGCCGTGTTCGCCGAGCATCAGGCACGTGCCTGCTGGCACTGGAGCGATGATGCACGGGCCCGCCTGGACGCCCTCCCGCCGCGTCACTACTGCGCTCAGTACCGCCAGTCGGATATGGATTTCGTGGCCTGCCTGTTGGCCGAGGAAGGCATCGGCTGGCGTGTCGAGGCGGACGCGGAGGCGCCCGCGCTGCATCGGATCGTCCTGTTCTTCGACAGCGCAGCCTTGCCGCAGGACCCGCTGTCGGCACGCGATGGCGCGCTGCGCTTCCACCGCGGCCACGCGGCCGAGCAGGAAGACAGCGTAGTACAGCTGGCCCGGCATGCGCGGCTTGGCCCGCGCCGGTTGAGCATGGTCAGCGATGACTATCGGCAGGACCGTACCTTGGCCGTCCAGTTGCCGGTGGACGGCGGCGGTCATTCGCCTGTCGAGCAATATCTGGCGTGCGGTGCCCAGGCCTTTGAGTCGCATGCCGAGGCCGAGCGGCGTGCCGCGCTTCTGGCTCAACGCCATGAAGCGGAGCGGCAGGGATGGCAGGGCATTGCCACGGTGCGTTGCCTAGGCGCCGGCACGTGGTCCAGCATCAGCCAATGGTCGCCGCAGCAGGTGCCCGAGCTGCTGCTCACCTCGGTGGAGCATGCCGGGGTCAACACCTTGCCCGCGCGGCTGCGCCAGCATCGTCCGGAGCACGCCCTGCAGCGGGATGGGTTCCTGCCCGACGCGCTGCAGCGCCATGCCCAGCAGTTGGGCTATGCGGCTGCATTCCATGCCGTTGACCGCCAGCGCCCCTGGCGGCCGCGCGCACCGGAGCAGGAGGGCGAAGCCCAGGTGGTAGGTCGGCAGACGGCCATCGTGATCGGTCCTGACGATCGCACCGGGGTAGCCGAAGGCGATCAGGTGCACGCTGACGCGCTCGGGCGGATCCGCGTGCGCTTTCCTCTGATGGATGCAACCGGCAGGCCGGCGCACAGCGCATGGTTGCGCGTGGCGCAGCGGTTTGCGGGCCCGGGGGTGGGCAGCCAGTTCCTGCCGCGCGTGGGCCAGGAAGTGCTGGTGGGCTTTCTGGAAGGGGACGTGCAACGCCCGATCGTACTGGGTGCCCTGTACAACGGACGCGGTGAGAACGATCCATCGCTGCACGCGCAGGCCTGCGATACGCACGTTGGCGGCATCGGCAACCTTGCCGGTGGCAATGCGCCGGCCTGGCATGCAGCAGGCGAGGGCGAGCAGGCGCATCGCCATCCGGGTGCGCTCTGGGGTATCCGCTCCCGGGAGTGGGGTGGTGAAGGCGGCTCCACGCTCCAGTTCGACGACACCGACCACCAGCTCCGCCTGCAGTTGGCCACGACACAGGCCAGCACCCAATTGAACCTGGGCCACGTCATCCATCAGCGCGGCAATTATCGTGGCAGCCTGCGTGGGCAGGGTTTCGAGCTGCGCAGCGATGCGGCGGGCGTGGTGCGCAGCGAGCGCGGCCTGTGGCTTGGTGCGTATCCGGCAGGGGCTGCCCAGCCAGCAGGTACGGCGGTGCAGGCCGGCGCGTTGCTGGCCCAGTGTAGGACGCTGGCCGCTGCGTTCGGCCAAAGCGCGCGCCTGCACGGTACTGCCGGGCTGCATGCCTCGACTGCGTTGACACCCCTGCGCGACGCGGCAATGGGCGTGGTTGCGGCCGATGACTTCGGCCGCGCGCGTGATGCTGCCGGTGACACGGTTGCAGCGGGTGGTGTCCCGCATTGCACGGCACCCCTGTTGGGCATGGTGGCGCCACGCAAGGCGCTGGTGGCGGGGCAGGCTGTGTTCTGGCAGGCCGGGCAAAGCCTGCTCCTGGGAGCAGGCGCTGCCGGGCAGGCCGTGGTGAAAGGCCACGCGCGGCTTCATGCGTCGCAGTCTGTCGGCGTGCTGGCTTCGGCCTCTGCTTCTGCATCGGGATGTCCGTCCGGCATGACCATCGCTGCCGGCGAGCAGCCGGTCGACATCCAGGCGCAGGGCGACGCGGTAAAGCTGCAGTCTCGGCAATCACAGCGCCTGGCCAGTACGCATGCAGCGGTTGAACTGGCGGCAGGACGTGCGCTGGTGGTGCAGGTGGAAGGCGGCGCCAGCCTGACGATCGAAGGCGGCAACATCCAGTTCAACTGCCCGGGAACCCTGACGGTGCACGCGGGCCAACACAGCTTCATCGGTCCGGCGTCGCTGGCCTATCCGCTGCACACGCTGGGCGCCGCACCCTGCCGTGCCCGCTTCCTTGTACGCGATCACGCCGGTGCACCGCTGGTGGGGGCGGCCTACTCGATGCAATTGCCGGATGGCCGCTGGCTGAGTGGAAACACCGACGGCGACGGACTCACCGAGGAGGTCGTCACCGATGGCCCGGAGAAGGTGGGCCTGTTCGTGGATGACGAACGGCACGAAGGCTACCTGCGCGACGCAGGCAACAGCTGAGCGGGTCAGAAGAAAGGAATCTGGTACATGAGTTCTGGAAAGTTCACCCTGTTCCGCCATGACGGGCATGGCAACGTCGTGCCCTGCGCGGACGTCACCTATCGTATCCGCGATGTACTGCATGGCTTCGCCGTCGTGGCATCCGGCACGACCGACACGCTCGGCGAAACCGATCTGGTGACGCTGGCGGAGCGCGCGCAAACTCCGGCACCACCGGCCCTACCCAACTGGCGCAGAGGCTGGCCGAACCTCGGCCCGGGGCCGGCCGGCCTGAAGCTGCCCTGGCCGCGGCGCAACGTGCCGGACGCAGCCGCCGGGGCCGGGCAGGGCGCCCGCCTGCCGCAGAGTGAGCATCGATACCAGCTGCAGGTCCGCGATGACGCCAGCGGCGAGTGGACCGATCCGCTGTTGCATCCGGACTGCCATGAGCCCGCGCAGCTGGGCCCCTGGAGCGAAGATCCACGGGCCGACGCGTCGCTGCGGCCTGCGTTGGAGGTGCGGCGGCTGCGGTTGCGGCCGTTTCACCAGCTGCAGTTGCAGCGGCAGAGCCCGCCAACACCGGTGGCGGAGGCCGGCTTTGTGGGCTACCGCCGCGACCGCGATGGAACTGAGGTGGTCGCCCTCGACGTGCACGGGCGGCCGGTCCGTGGCGTAACGGATATGCAGGGGATGACCCCGCGTCTGTTCTGCGAACAGGATCTGCGGCTGGTGTTCACCCTGCCGGGCAGCCGCAGCGAACTGCGCAGTGCGCTGTCCGAGCCACGGGTGGTCGGGCAACCGCGCCTGGTGCCGATGGTGCCGGTGAAGATGCATGCGGTGGTGAGCGGCCCCGGCGAAGGCGCCACGCTGGAGCTGGCCGGGAAGATCAGTGCACCGGCGCTGCTGAATGTGGCCGACGAAGAACTCCTGCTGCTGACACCCGAGGTCTGGGAGGAGTTCCGCGAGGTTGCGCGATCCATTGAAGGCAGCCTCTCAGCCGTGCCGCGCGCCCGCTGGCAACTGGAGGAGGCGCTGGCCGGCCGCAGCCTGGAGGCGGTGGCCCAGGCCGAGGAGAACCTGGGCATGGCCGAGGACCGTGCAGCGGCCATGCTCAACCGCAACTTCGCCCGAAAGGCCGATCTGGTCGAAGTGATCACCTTCGAGAGTTACAGTCGCAAAGGGGACGGCGGGGCGCAGCAGGAGGTGGGCCTTCGCCGGAACTACCTGCCGCGGTTCAAGTACGACGAGTTCAAGGGGCGCCGGGTGATGGGCGTGCCCACCCGCGTGGATCTGGGCATGTCGACACGGGCAGGCGACAGCGGGATGTCCGTGGGCAGCGCGGCCCGGCAGAAGGGGCCGGCCTTCCAGAACTTTGATTCACGCAAGTTCATGGAATCGCTGATGACGATCAAGGCCCAGATTGGCCGGAGCGTCAAGGCGCCGAACATCCAGTTCGACCTTATCGAGCTGGGTGGGAACCAGTTCTCCGAGCTGGTGCGCGCGTCGGAGACCTACTCGGTGGAGACCTCCGCGCAGTGGCTGCGGTTTGTGGCGGGTGCCGGGGCCAGTGCCCAGGTCGAGTGGGACCCACTGCACCGCAAGGCCAGCGCCAAGGTCGATGCGGGTGCACATTACAAACTGGCGCTGCTTGAAGCAAAAGCCGTGCATACGTGGTCGATTCCCTCGCGTACCGGGTGGATGCAGCGCTACGGCGATATCGACCTGGGCGCGATCGTATTCCAAATGTCGTTGGAGCTGCACGGCTTTGCTGGCGCGAAACGGGCGTTGATGGGCGCTGCCGGCGTGAGCATTGATCGTGGTGCTGCCAAGGTTGACGCGCAGCCACGTGATCGTGATGACAGCTTCGTGCCCAGCTTCGACATCGTGCGCGGCATGCCGCGGGCTGATATGGGCGATCCGCCGGGCGAAGACGGTCGGCCGTCGAGACGCGTGGTGATGGCTGCGGTGGGCGAGAAGCCGCCGGAGACCTTGAATGGCATGCAGGTGAATGCGGAAGCCTTCGTAGGTGTTGAGGCGGGCTTGACGCCTGCGGGTGAATTGCAATGGCTGCCGCCCCAGCAGGGAACACCGGTGACGCTTGCGAAGCTGAGCTTGGATACGGCGGGTTCTGCGGGCGTGGGCGCCAAGGCGCAGCTGTATGTGTACTACGCGAAGGGACGTTTCAGGATCAAGGTCAGTGCGCGGTTGTGCCTGGGCATTGGCTGCAAGGGGGCGCTGGATTTCGTGGTGGGAGTGGAGGGAATGCTGGAGTTCGCCAAGTGGGTGTATTACCAGTTGGCGCATGCGGGGTTCAGGGAGCTGATGTTCTTTGCGCGAGATGCGCTGAAGTACTTCTCCCAGATCGCCTTCCTCGAGGTGTCCGCCGGAGGATCTGTAGAAAGGTTCCTCGCCCAGAACATCGACCGCGCGCTCAAGGCTGTAGAAGATCAGATTGGCAAAGCGCAGATTGCGCGGAATCGAATTGAACTGGTTCGAAGAATCAACTCCGCTACGGGAAATTCAGATCTCAATAGTGCATGGCTCTTGTACGCAACACCTGTGACTCGTGGAATGATCCTCTACACCATCACTCGCCACAACTGGATAACGCATATGAATAGTCCAGCTGAATTCGAGGGGATTTTTGATCCTCAGCTGCACTACCTTCCTGATCACAAGAAGGCTGTAATCCGCGTGATAAGGGGCGTCAGCCTTGTCAGTGAATGGCTGGCGATGTTTCAGTACATGACTGCCGACGGCGAGATTAGCGGTGAGTCACTGGGCAAGCTTGAAGGCGATGTAATTAAATTTCTTGACTATGGGAACTCGCTGTCAGGTGACCTTAGAGGAAAAGTAATTGATCCAATCAATGTGGAAGGTGATGTGCCATCAGATCGGCTGGGGAGCAGCTACGTCGAGCAGTTCATTGCCCATCGCAGAAGACTGCTGGGTAGCTTTCCAAAGGGGTATGAGGTAGTGCAGTTGCAGCGGATGGACCTCGATGCGCTCCTGGCGCTTGACGGCAGGGACGCGCCTACATTTGCAAGCATTGATGGCGACTACCTGCGCTCGCGTGGGCAGGAACAACGGGCTGTTGCGATACTTGGTCACAGTGGTTCGCCTGCAAACGCATCCTAGTTTGCAGGCGTCACGACCCCAGAAATGAATAGCGGTGCAGGCCCGTTGCTGGGCCGCGTCAGCTGTCCTTTGAACTGGCAGGGCCGGCGGCTGCGCAACGGAACCTGTTTGAGCTGTTCGGATTGAACAGTCGCCTTCCTTCTTCCGAGAGAAGCGGGTCTGGAGAAGGGTCTGGAATGTCCTTGAACCGGGTAAACGTCATCGACACGATGAAGAGCGAGTCCCCTCCTCGATTGCTGTGGCTTCGTTGGACCTTCTCCTTGCCATGTGCAGGTCCGCGTGGATCTTGCGTGTCTGAAATGTCGTAAGTATTGCTATACCAATCAAGCATCCACTCAAATCCATGATCAATCATGTCGTACAGGCCCAACGGGGTGGGCGGATATTGTCCAAGCGGAGTAGGGCCAGACATATAGCCACGCTGGGAAGCATAGTGCGTGATGGTTCTGTAATCCCCGACATTCCTTCCATCGTCGACGCTCCCATCATCGGTGGGCCAGATCACGAACTGCCCTCGGTTGCGCGCCGCGTACTCCCATTGCGCCTCCGTCGGCAGCTCCATCTTGCGCCCGATAAGCCCGCCAACCCATCCACAGTACTGATGCGCCGACTCCCAGCTCACGCCGACCGGGAGGTCGTCTGGCAGGTTCCTGTACTTCAGATCCTTCGGGTACTGCGCTGTCCGGGGCTGGCCCGTTGCATCGGTATATACGTCGAAGTCGGCGTAGGTGATCTTTTTGGCGCCGAGTGCGTAGCTGCTCAGCGTTACCTCACGCAGTACGTCGTCGTCGCGCTCACCGCTGTAAGGCATCTTCGCGCGCGGATCGATGGGGCCGAAATCACCCATGATGAAGGTGCCGCCTTCCACCTCCACCAGGTCTTTTTTGGTCTTTTGCGACAGCGCTTCGATGCGCGCTGTGAGCTCAGGAGAGTGCTTCTGGGGCGCTTTGACGGTCGAGCCTTGGCACGCCGTCAGCAGAAGTGCTGTTGGCACAAGGGATTTCAGAAGGACGGGTGGAATAGGCGGCATGGAAAGCACCGATCAGTTCTGGATGGACTGAATTAGCGTAGCAATGCCAGATATGGGGAGGCACTTATGACGGGGTCAAGGAGTGTGAGGCGGCACTTTCCATAGGACGCAGAGATGCAGTGGCGGCGCATCGGAACCTGTTCAGGCTGTTAGGGTCGAAGAGATACTTCGCATCGTCGTCCAGAAGTGGATCTGGACCCGGATTTGGATGGCGTTTGAATCGAGTGAATGTCATCGATACGATGAAAAGAGAGCCTCCACCCTGATTGCCGCTGCTTCGCTGGACTTTTTCATCGCCATGCACTGGTCCGCGAGGGTCTTGTGTGTCGGAGATGTCATAAGGATCCCGATACCAGTCAAAGACCCACTCATACCCATGGTCGATCATGTCATACAGACCCAGTGGGGTGGGCGGGTACTGACCAAGAGGAGTTGGACCGACCGTGTAGCCATGCTTGGAGGCATACGCTCGGAGCGTCTTGTAGTCGCCAACATTCCTTCCGTCGTCGACGCTGCCATCATCGGTGGGCCAGATCACGAACTGGCCCCGGTTACGCGCCGCGTATTCCCACTGCGCCTCTGTCGGCAGCTCCATCTTCCGCCCGATCAGTTTTCCTACCCATCCGCAGTACTGCTGCGCTGCCTCCCAGTTCACACCTACCGGTAGGTCGTCCGGTATGTTTCTGTACTCTAGGTCGAACGGGTACTGCGCCGTTCGTGGCTGCCCCGTCGCATCGGTGTACACATCGAAGTCGGCGTAGGTGATCTTCTTCGCACCGATTGCGTAGCTGCTCAATGTCACCTCGCGCAGCGCGTCGTCGTCGCGCTCACCGCTGTAAGGCATCTTCGCGCGCGGATCGATGGGGCCGAAATCACCCATGATGAAGGTGCCGCCTTCTACCTCCACAAGGTCTTTTTTGGTCTTTTGCGGCAGTGCTTCGATGCGCGCTGTGAGCTCAGCAGAGTGCTTCTGGGGCGCTTTGACGGTCGGGCCTTGGCACGCCGTCAGCAGAAGTGCTGTTGGCACAAGGGATTTCAGAAGTGAAGGTCGAAGAGGCGGCATGAGGAGCACCGATCAGTTCCGGATGGACTGAATCAGCGTAGCAATGCAGGCGCTAGGCGCGTGGCGGCTCCACGGCTCGGGCATCGTGCCAGGTGCGGGCGGACACGGCTGGTCGCTTCGTAATCAAGGGCTGCCGATGGGCAGCGCCAACCAAGGTTGGCGTCCATCGATATGTCCCGCTACGGTCGCAGTGGGTGCCATCCAAGGTTGGCATTTACCGGGAACGAAACCGCAGCCCCACCCGCGCGCCACCGATCGGAGCGGTATCGATCACCAATGCCGCACCATGCCGCTGTGCGATCTCCGCCACGATCGCCAAGCCCAGGCCACAGCCATCGCCTTCGCTGCTGGCCCGGTAGAAGCGTTCCGTCACACGGCCGCGCTCGGCCTCGGCGATGCCGGCGCCGTCGTCGTCCACCCACACCTGCACGCCTTCAGCGTCCTGCTGCAGGCCGAGCGTGATCACGCCGCGCACGCTGCCATAGCGCAGCGCATTGTCCAGCAGATTGCCAAGCGCTTCGCGCAGGAGTTGCGGATCCCCCTGGATCAACACGCCTTCGTCGGGGCCGTCGTAACCCAGGTCTACGCCTGCGGCCAACGCCCTGTCCGCATAGCGCTCCACCACGCCGCGTGCCAGCACCGCCAGATCCACCGGCTGCAGCGGCAACGCGCTGCCCTGCGGATCTTCGGAACGGCTGAGCATCAGCAGCTGGTTGACCAGATGCTGCAGCCGCGCAAGCCCGGCCAGCGTGCCGGACAACGCCAGCTGCTGCGCCTGCGGATCATGCTGGCGCAATGAACTCTCCAGTTCCACCTGCATTGCCGCCAACGGCGTGCGCAGCTGATGCGCGGCATTGCTGACGAAACGCCGTTGCGCGGCCTGCATCGCGTCCAGGCGCTGCAGCAGCGCGTTGTAGGCCTCTACCGCCGGCCACAGTTCGCGCGGCGCCTCCTGTGCAGGCTCCAATGGCGCCAGCGGGTCCGGGCGAGGGCTGGCCAAGCGGCGTGCCACCTGGTTGGCATGGCGCGCGGCGGCGCCGGTACCCGACCACGCCAGCCACGCCGCCAGCGCGAGAATCGCAGCCTGGAACGGGATGCTGGTCATCAGCAGCTTGCGCTCCAGCCGGTGGCGCTTGCGCAGTGTTTCGGCCACGCGTAGCCGGATCTCGTGGCCGGGCCCGGCGCTGACCACTACTTCGACCATGCGCACCGGCTGCCCACGCAGTCGTGCGTCGTAGTAGACGGCCTCGCCATCACCTCCGGCGGCAACGGCAGGGCGGGGCAATGCTTCGGGCAGGTCACCGTACAGGCGTCCGCCCCCGGCATCGACCACTTCGCCATGCACTTCATCGGTGGTGTCCCAGGTGAACATGCGCGATACCGCTGGGGTGATCTCGATTGAGGCCCGCCCATCCTGCACCTCCACCAGTTCGGACAACGACATTGCCGAGTCCAGCAGCCAGCGGTCGTAGACCTGGCCAGCATAGAAGCGCGCCAACGCGAACGAGCCCACTGCGCTGCACAACATCAGCACCAGCAGCGGCAGCCACAGGCGCCGCAACAGCAGGCCACGCAGGCTGTGCACGCGCTCAGTCACCGCCGGCCTCCAGCCGGTAGCCAAGACCGCGCAGCATGCGGATGCCAACGCCGGCACGCGCCTGTTCCAGCTTGCGGCGCAGGCGGCTGACATGCACTTCGATCACCGACAGGTTGGCCTCGTGGTCCCAGCTGTACAGCGCATCGAACAGGCGCTGCTTGGTGACGGTACGGCCGGGATGCTGCATCAGCGCCTCGACCAGCGCCAGCTCACGCGCGGTCAGTTCGACACGCTGGCCATCCACCTGCGCCTCGTTGCGGATGCTGTCGAAGCACAACCGGCCCAACCGCTTCTGCGCCGGTGCGTCGCTGCGGCGGCGTGACAGAGCACGCAGCCGCGCTTCCAGCTCACCCAGTGCGAAAGGCTTGGCCAGGTAATCATCGCCACCGCGGTCCAGCCCCAGAATGCGATCGTCGACGCCATCGCGCGCGGTCAGGATCAGTACCGGCAGGGTGACGCCGTCGTTGCGTAACCGCGACAGCAGGTCGAGGCCATCGACATCGGGCAGTGACAGGTCGAGCACCATCACGTCATACGGCGCGCTGGCCAGCGCGGCCGGCGCATGCAGCCCGCGCGAAAGGTGGTCGCACAGGTGCCCGGCGCCCTGCAGGGCGCGGATCAGTCCATCGGCCAGGGCAGCGTCGTCTTCGATCAGCAGGATTCGCATTGCAAGCTTCGTGCAAGGTTGGGGCAAGTTTGGCGCAAGTGCGTCACCTTACCGTGACGCGCATGAATTTCTCCTCTCGACTTGCGGCTGTGCTGGCCGCCCTCGTGTGGGCGCCTGCAGCTTCGGCGCTGTCCCTGGCGGATGCGCAGCGCGCCATGGAGGCGCACAATCCGGACCTGCGTGCGGCGGCGCTGGAGCTGCGCGGCGTGCAGGGCGACGCGCAGACCGCCGCCCTGCGGCCCTCAGCCGAGTTGTCGATCGGCAGCAGCAAGATCAGCCCCACGCATGGCATCGGCCCCGGCCGCTGGCAGGACAAGCGGGTGGACAGCACGTTGGGTGTGGGCTGGACCTGGGAGCGTGGTGGCAAGCGAGCGCTGCGCATCCGCCAGGCGGACGCGTTGCTGCAGGTGGCCGGGCTGGAAATGCTTGATACCCGACGCCGCCAGCAGGTGGCGCTGCACGAGGCCTACTTTGGCCTGAAGAGCGCGCAGGAGCGGGTGCAGATTGCCGAGGCCAACCGCCAGAGTTCGACCGAACAGATGGCCGCAGCGGACAAGCAGGTCGCAACCGGGGCGATGGCGCCGGTCGATCGTACGCGGTTGGCGGTGGACGATCTTGCCGTGGCCGATGCCGCGCGCGAGGCGGCGCTGGATCTGCGCGACGCCCGGCACGCGCTGGGGCTGCTGCTCGGCAGCGATGACAGCAGCAACCTCAGTGCCGACGACCCGTGGCCCGACACCCGCAGTGTGGCCGCCACGCGTGCGTTCGACCCGCAGCAGCGGGCCGATCTGCGTGCCGCACAGTCGCGCTTGGCTGCCGCCGATGCGGGTGTTGCGCTGGCCCGCAGCGAGCGCCACCGCGACATCCAGCTGGGCGTGGAGGCCGAACGTGAGCCGACCGACATCAGCGGTGTCACCTGGGGGGTGTCGTTGACGATTCCGCTGGGTGGACCGTCGCGCGCACGCGGTGCCATCCAGCGCGCCGAAGCAGATCGGGACAGTGCCGCACTGGAACTGCAGGTGCTGCAGCGCGAAGCGCGCGCCGAGCTGGACCAGCTGCAGGCCAGCGCACAGTCCGCCGCGCAGCGTCGCGCCGATTACGAAGGGCTGCAGTCCGATGCCGCGCGCAAGGCGGTGCAGGGCATCGAGCTGGCCTACCGCCGTGGTGCCGCCAGCCTGACCGACCTGCTGGATGCGCGCCGCAGCTGGCGCGACTTCGAGGCCGCGCTGATCGAGGCGCGTGCCGACCATGCCATTGCCTTGGCGCGCTGGGAAGCCGCCACATCCGTTACCGAAGGAGAGTCCCGATGAAGTCCACCGTCGCCCATCGCCCGCGCGCGCGCCCTGCGCTGCTGCCGGCGTTGCTGGCACTGGCCCTGCTCAGTGGCTGTGGCCGCGAGCCGGCGTCGTATGCCGAAGATGCGCCGCAGGTCAGTGCCGGCCAGATCCAGTTCCCGGCTGACAGCCGCCAGCTGGACGTGCTGCGCACCGAGGCGGTGACCGCCGGTGCCAGTGCCAGCCTGCAGCTGCCAGGCCGTGTGGTCTGGGATGAGACCCGCTCCAGCGCCCTGCGCACGCCGCTGCCGGGGCAGGTCGCGCGCATCGAGGCGCAGCCGGGCCAGCAGGTCAAGGCGGGCCAGGTCATCGCCTGGATCACTTCGCCCGAGTTCGGCCAGGCCCAGGCCGAGGGCGCACGCGGCCGCGCCGAGCTGCAGCAGGCGCGCAAGGAGCTGCAGCGCACCCGCGAGCTGCACGCCGCTGGCGTGGCGTCCGGGCGCGAGCTGGACGAGGCCGAGGCCAACTTCGCCGGCAGCCAGGCCGATCATGCGCGCGCAACCGCCTTCGCCAAGGCCTATGGCAACGGCCAGCACGTCGATCAACGCCTGCCGCTGCGTGCGCCCATTGATGGTCTGCTGGTGGAACGGCGGATGAGCCCGGGCATGTCGGTCAGCCCCGACAGCGAACAGCCGCTGGCGGTGATCGGCGATCCGGATCGCCTGTGGCTGCTGCTGGACATTCCCGAAAGCCTGGCCGGGCGATTGAAGGCCGGCATGCCGGTGAGCGTGCCCGGCGCCGATGGCAAACCCCTGCAGGCCACGCTGCAGCATGTGGATGACTTCGTCGACAGCGAGCGTCGCGTGGTGCAGGCCCGCGCCGAGCTGGACAACCGCTCGCGCGGATTCAAGGCCGGGCAGTATGTGCGCGCACAGGTGGCGCTGCCGGCCGAGGGCGGCGTTTCGCTGCCGGATGCGGCGGTGCTGTTGATCAACGGCACGCAGGTGGTGTTCGTGGAGGAGGGCAAGGGCCGCTTCGTGCGCCACGCCGTGCTTGCCGAAGAACTGGGCGATGGCCGCCTGTGGGTGCGTGAGGGCCTGGCGGCAGGCAGCAGGGTGGTGGTCGAAGGTGGCCTGCTTCTGCAGCAGCTGGTCGACAGTGCGCCGACGGCGGCCAGCAGCGGCACGGGGCACGCCGCCCCATGATCGATCGCCTGATTGCCTATTGCCTGCGCCAGCCGCTGATGGTGATGCTGGCGCTGCTGTTGTTCATCGGCGCGGGCATCGCCGCGTTCCGCGTGCTGCCGGTGGAGGCCTTCCCGGACGTGTCCGACACCCAGGTGACGGTGGTCTCGCTGCACCCGGGCCGCGCCGCCGAAGAGGTGGAGCGCGAGGTGACGATGCCACTGGAGGTGGCGCTGTCCGGCATTCCGCATTCGGTGCGGGTGTTCTCGCATACCCAGTTCGGCCTGTCGATGATCATCCTGACCTTCGATGACAAGGCCGATGATTACTTCGCGCGCCAGCAGGTGCTGGAACGCCTGCAGGGGGTGGAGCTGCCGGAAGGGGTGACGCCGGAACTGGAGGCGATGAGTTCGGCGGTGGGCGAGATCTACCGCTACGTACTGAAAGGCCCGCACCTGACCTCGACCCAGCTGCGCACCGTGCAGGAATGGACGATGGAGCGCAGCCTGCGCACCGTCCCGGGCGTGGCCGATGTGATCAGCTTCGGTGGCTTCGCACGGACCTTCCAGGTCAAGCCGGACCTGGACAAGCTGCGCGACCGCGGCATCAGCCTCGGTGAGTTCGCCGAGGCCCTGGAGAAGGGCAGTTCGAATGCCGGCGGCGGTTACGTGGAGCGTGGCCAGCAGCAGTTCCTGATCCGCGGCGTGGGCCTGATGCGTTCGCCAGCCGACATCGGCAACGTGGTGGTCGGGCAGCGCGGCGGTACGCCGATCCTGGTGCGCGACCTGGCCGGCATCGCCGACACCGGGCTGCCGCGGCAGGGCCTGGTCGGGCAGGATGACAACGACGATGCGGTGTTCGGCATGGTGCTGATGCGCAAGGGCGAGAATCCGTCCGACGTGCTCGACGCCTTGCATGCGCGCATCGCCGAGATCGAGGCGAACCAGTTGCCGGCCGGGGTCAGCATCGAGCCGTTCTACGACCGCTCCTGGCTGGTTTCGACCACGCTGAAGACGGTGTTCCGCAACCTGCTGGAAGGCGCCGTGCTGGTGTTCCTGGTGCTGTGGCTGTTCCTGTACAACGCCCGCGCGGCGCTGATCGTGGCGGCGATGATGCCGCTGGCCCTGCTGTCGACCTTCCTCGGCCTGCACCTGTGGGGCGTGCCGGCCAACCTGCTGTCGTTGGGGGCGATGGACTTCGGCATCATCATCGACGGTGCGGTGATCGTCACCGAGCACATCGTCTCGCGGCTGTCGAAGCTGCCCCCCACGGCAGACAGGAAGACGCGCTTCTCGACCATCCTTTCAGCGGCATCGGAAGTGGGCCGGCCGACGTTCTTCTCGATGATGATCATCATCGCCGCGCATATCCCGATCTTCACCCTGCAGCGCCAGGAAGGCCGCATGTTCGCGCCGATGGCCTATTCGGTGACCTCGGCGTTGATCGGTGCGTTGATCCTGGCGCTGACCGTGGTGCCGCTGTTCTGCTACTGGTGGCTGCGGCGCGACCGCATGCGCGACGGCAATCCGCTGATGGACCGCCTGACCGGGTGGTACAAGCCGGTGCTGGAGCGTGCGCTGGCCCGCCCGCGCGCGGTGGTGCTGACCGCGGCGGCGTTGCTGGTCGGCACGCTGGCGCTTGGCACCCGGCTGGGCTCGGAGTTCCTGCCCGAGCTGGACGAAGGTTCGATCTGGTTGACCGCCACGCTCGACCCCAGCACCAGCCTGGCCGACGCGCAGCAGCAGTCGCGGCGCATCCGCGAACTGGTCGGCACGTTCCCGCAGGTATCGACGGTGGTGGCCAAGCTGGGGCGCCCGGAAGATGGTTCCGACGCCAAGGGTGCCAACCAGATCGAGGCGTTGGTGGCATTGAAGCCGGAGAAGGAATGGCCGAAGGGCGTGGACAAGCGGCAGCTGGTGAGCGACCTGCAGCGCACGCTGGAGCAGCGCATACCAGGGCCGGAATTCTCGATCTCGCAGCCGGTGCGCGACAACATCCTGGAGAGCATTTCGCAGATCAAGGGCCAGGTGGTGATCAAGGTCAGCGGTTCGGACCTGGACGTGTTGAACCGGCAGGCCCAGGCGATCCTCGGCCAGGTGCGCAGCGTGGACGGCGTGGAGAGCGCCTTCATCGACCGCGACGGCGCGTTGCCGCAGCTGCAGATCGAGATCGATCGTGACCGGGCCGCGCGTTATGGCCTGAATGTGCGCGACATCGACGAAGTGATCGAGACCGCACTGGGTGGGCGCCAGGTCGGCGAGCTGTGGGAGGGCGACCGCAGGTTCCCGATCACGCTGCGGCTGGACGACGCCGACCGCGACCTGCAACGGCTGCGCACGGTGCCGGTGGGCATCGGTGACGGCCACGCGGTGACGCTGTCCGATGTGGCCGAGTTCCGCATGGCCAGCGGCGCGATCAACATCTCGCGCGAGAACGCGCAGCGGGTGAAGGCGGTCAGCATCTTCATCGCCGGGCGCGACATGGGCAGCGTGGTGGCCGACATGCGCAAGCGCGTGGATGCCAGCGTGCAGCTGCCGGAGGGCTACCGGCTGGAGTGGTCCGGTGAGTTCGAGAACCAGCAGCGCGCGATGAAGCGGCTGGGCTGGGTGATTCCGCTGTCGGTGCTGCTGATCTTCGTGCTGCTGTTCGATGCCTTCAAGGACATCAGCAGTGCGGCGCTGATCCTGGCCAACGTGCCACTGGCGATGATCGGCGGCATCCTGGCGCTGTGGCTGACCGGCATTCCGTTGTCGGTGTCGGCGGCGATCGGCTTCATTGCATTGTTCGGGCAAGCCGTGTTGAACGGGGTGGTGATGCTCAGTCGCTTCGCCCAGCTGCGCGAACAGGGCATGGACCTGCTGCAGTCGGTGGTGCAGGGTTCGCTGCAGCGCCTGCGCACGGTGCTGATGACCGCACTGCTGGCAATGTTCGGGCTGCTGCCGATGGCGACTTCGCACGCGATTGGTGCCGAGACCCAGAAGCCGCTGGCGGTAGTGGTGATCGGCGGCCTGCTGTCGGCGATGCTGCTGACCCTGCTGGTGCTGCCCACGCTGTACTACTGGGTGCACCGCCGCCGCGAGGCGCGGTAGATGCCAACCTTGGTTGGCATGTTGCCAATCGCCCACCAAGGTGGGCGGCTACCGATGTGCCGTGCCCTGGTAGATGCCAACCTCGGCTGGCATGCGCCAAGGCGGCCACCCAGCGGGCGACGAACAGCGTGCCGTGATCTGGTAGATGCCAACCTTGGTTGGCATACAGCACCTGCCCACGGCGGACAATCGTGCATAATCAACCCACACCATCCGGACAGCCGAACAATGGACCGCTTTACGGCCATGCGCGCCTTCGTCCGTATCGTCGAGCGCCGCAGTTTCACCCGCGCCTCCGAGGACCTTGGCCTGCCACGGGCCACGGTGACCGACGCGATCAAGGCGCTGGAACAGCGCTTGGGGGTGCGCCTGTTGAACCGGACCACGCGGCTGGTGGCACCGACCCTGGAGGGTGAAGCCTTCTACGGTCGCTGCCTGCGCCTGATCGCCGACATGGACGACGCCGAGGCCGCGTTCCGTGACGTGCCACCGCGTGGCCCGCTGCGCATCGAGGTGCATGGCACGCTGGGCCGGCATCTGCTGTTTCCGCACCTGCCGGACTTCCTGCAGCGCTACCCGGACATCGAGCTGGACGTCAGTGAGGGAGACCGTTATGTCGACCTGCTGCGCGAAGGCGTGGATGCGGCGATCCGGGTCGGCACGCTGGCCGACAGCGACCTGGCGGCGCGACGGCTGACGCTGCTGCGTGAGGTTACCGTGGCTTCGCCGGACTACGTGCAGGCCCGGGGCTTGCCCGAGGGAATCGACTCCCTGAAGGACGGCCACGAAATGATCGGCTATCGCTCCAGCGCCACCGGCCAGCTGATTCCTTTGGAGTTCCAGCAGGACGGGCAGGTGCGCTACGTGCCGTTGCCGGCACGGGTGCTGGTGTCCGGTGCGGATGCGTTCCTCGGCGCCGCGCTGGCAGGGCTGGGCATCATCCAGGCGCCGCGTTACCGCATGGATCCGTACATTGCGCGGGGCGAGCTGGTCGAACTGCTGCCGCAGATGCCGCCAACGCCGAGCCCGCTGAACCTGGTCTACCCGCGCAACCGCACGCCCTCGCCGCGGTTGCGGGTGTTCATCGACTGGGTGGCGGCGCTGTTCGACCGGGCGGGGTAGTGCCGGCCGCTGCGCCCGGCAGCAGCAGTTCGAACACGGTGCCGGTTTCATCCGAGGCGACGCCGACGCTGCCGCCGTGCGCCTGGGCGATGGCGCGGGTGATCGCCAGGCCCAGCCCGGCGCCTTCATGGCGGCTGCGCTCGCCACGATAGAAGCGGTCGAACAGGCGCGGCAGCGCTTCGGCGGCAATCGGCGTGCCGAGGTTGTGCACGCTGATCCTGCACAGGCCGGCCCCCTGTTCCAGCCGTACCCGCACCTCGCTTCCCGCGCGGGCGTGCTTCAACGCATTGGACAACAGGTTGGCAATCGCACGGTGCAGCATCAACGGGTTGCCATCGACGCGCGCGATACCCTCGCGGCGCAGCGTCAACTGCCGGTCCTCGGCCAGCAGGCCGTAGAAGTCCAGCAGCGAATCCACCACCGCATCCAGCGCCACCGGCTCGCGCGAAGGCAGTACACCGGGTGTCTCGGTCTGCGCCAGGTACAGCAGGTCACCCACGGTCTGCGCCAGCTGCTGAAGCTCTTCCGCACAGGAGGCCAGCGTCTCCCGATAGGCCTCGTTGCTGCGCGGATGAGCCAGTACGACCTGCACCTGGGTCAGCATGTTGGTGATCGGCGTGCGCAGTTCGTGGGCAAGGTCGCCGCTGAACTCGGTCAGGCGCGCGAAATCCTGCTGCAGCCGCGCCAGCATGGCGTTGAGGGTCTGCGCCAGCTGTTCCAGCTCGGCCGGTGCCCGCTGCGCACTCAAGCGCCGCTGCAGGCGCCCGGCGGTGATCTCGCGGGCGTCATCGGCCAGCGTGCGCAGGGGGCGCAGCGTGCGCTGCACCACGTAGCCGCCGAGCAGGCTGCTGGCCACCGCGGCGGCGACGATCGCAATGGCAAGCAGATGGCGGAAGCGCTGCAGGAACGCAGCATGGCGGGCATCGTCGATGGCCAGCAGGGTGACCAGCTGGCTGCCGTCGGCCAGGGTCTGACGGAGGTGCAGGGCGTGCATGCAGCGGCCATCGGCAAGCGTCCAGTCATGCCGGCGCGGTACCGTATCGACGGGTTGGCGGCGGGCATGTTCGCGCAGCAGTGCCGGTGCCGTGGAAAACAACACGCCGCCGCGATCATCGGCAATATGGAAGGCGATGTCGGGATGGTGGCCCAGTGCTTCGGCCAGCCGCTGCGCGCGTGCATCGGCCGGCCCACGGCTGGCCAGATCATTGATCAGCGCCACCTTGTTCTCCAGTTCGCTGAAATCCTGCGCGACCAGATCGTGACGGGCGCTGACATAGATCGCCATGCCCAGCGCCGCCAGCACCGCCGTGGCCACGATGGCGAACAGCACCGTCAACCGCACCGCCATTGACCGGCGCAGGCTCATCCGTCGCGCGCAGCGCCGTCCTCCGGCGCCTCCAGTACATAGCCCATGCCGCGCACGGTCACGATCAGCTTGGCGTCGAACGCGTCGTCGATCTTCGCGCGCAGGCGGCGGACGGCCACGTCGATGACATTGGTGTCGCTGTCGAAGTTCATGTCCCACACCTGCGAGGCGATCAGCGAGCGGGGCAGCACTTCACCCTGGCGGCGCGCCAGCAGCTCCAGCAGGGTGTATTCCTTCTGACTGAGCGCGATGCGCTGGCCGGCCCGCTCCACCCGGCGGCGCAGCGTATCGACCACCAGATCGGCGATGACGATGCGCTCGGCCTGCGGCAACGCCTGGCCTCGGCGCAGCAGGGTACGCACGCGCGCCAGCAGCTCGGCGAAGGCGAAGGGCTTGGCCAGGTAGTCATCGGCGCCCAGCTCCAGCCCCTGCACCCGGTCGGCGATGCTGCTGCGTGCGGTAAGGAACAGCACCGGCAGCGGCCAGCCTTCCGCGCGCAGCCGCGACAGCACGTTCCAGCCGTCCAGCCCGGGCAGCATCACGTCGAGGATGACCAGCTGGTACTCGCCGGTGCCGGCCAGATGCAGTCCATCGACACCATTGCAGGCCAGGTCGACCACGTAGCCGGCTTCGATCAGGCCCTGGCGCAGGTAGTTGCCGGTCTTGGGTTCGTCTTCGATGATCAGCAGTTTCATGGTGCGCCCATCATCGCAGCTTGCGCCTGCATCGGGCCGGGCCGCTCATGCCAGCGGATCCAATGTGCCCAGCACCGCCACGCAGGCCAGCACCAGCAGCACCAGCACCGACTCGCAGGCCAGGCTGTGGCGCAGGGCGCGCAGTGGGCGCGGCTGCCAGCCGCCGCGGATGGACACCGCCAGCGCGGGTACCAGCCGCCAGCGATGCAATGCGGCCAGCGCCAGCATGCCGCCCACCAGCGCCAGCTTGAGCAGCAGCCAGCGTCCATGTGTGGTGCCGGCCAGGGTCTGCACCGATCCCCCAAGATCGACATAGGTATAGGTGCCGGTCATCGCCAGCGTCGCGACGATGAGCGTGCCGGGCAGGGCGAAGCCGTGCGCCGCCCGCCACAGTGCATGGGTACGCTCGCGCAGGCCCACGCCCTGCGGGCGCAGCGCCAGTTGCAGCAGGGCGGCGATCGCGCCCGCCCAGGCGCCCGCGGCCAGCAGATGCGCGATGCCGGCGATCAGCCGCAGCGTGCCGCCGGGGCCGTCACCGGCGGCGGCATGGCCGTTCCAGGCCAGGCTGGCCAACGCGACCGCCGACAGCAGCATCAGCGCGGCACGCCATCGGCCCTGCAATGGGCGGTTGATCGCCAGCAGCGGCAGCATCGCCAGCAGGGTCGCACCCCGCAGCAGGCCTGCCTGGCCCACCGGCGTTCCGGTGAGGAACCAGTGTGCGGTCGCGCCGTCGATGTCGGTTGGCGCGATGCCGAGCACGCCGGAAAGCCGGGTCAGCGCGTCGACGGCCACCAGCAGCAGCGCGATGAAGGTCATTGCTAGCAAGGGGCCGCGCGGCAGCACCGGACGCACGAACAGCGTGCGCCCGAACAGCAGCATCAGCGCCACATACAGTGCCAGCCTCAGCCCGTACGGCGGGAGCTCGACCACAAGCGCGGCCTTACTTCACGGTAAAGCGGTAGGTGCCGGTGACCGGATGGCTGTCCTGGCCGACTGCACGCCATTGCACTGCGTAACGGCCTGCGGGCAGCGGTTTGCCGAAGCGCGCGCGCAGGGTGTGGCCGTCTTCGGAGACCTCCTGCGCGGTGGTCGGCATGGCCATCTTCATGCGGCCGTGGTCCATGCTCAGCTCGATGCGGGTGGCACGCGGCATCACCTTCTCACTGAACTGCAGCTCGATCTGGCTGGCCGGGGCCACGGTGGCATCGGCGGCCGGGGTGGCCCGCACCAGGCTGGGATGGGCCAACGCCAGTGGCGCGATGGCGAGGCCGGCCAGCATCAGCATGAGCGGGGCGGGACGCAGCAGGGAGCGGATCATTGCGGAGCACCTGTGGGGACTGTGGCCCTCAGGGTGGAGGCCGGCACCTTTCGATGGCCTGACCTGGACATTACCGGTCTGTAAGGTTGGCCGGTGCTGCACAGCGGCGATCCGGATCACCGGCTGCGCGCCTGCGCGATCCAGGCCGAGGGCGAACAGCCAAGCACACGGCGGAAGGCCGCGCTGAACTTGCTGGGGTTGGCGTATCCGCTGGCCAGGGCCACGTCGGTGACGGTGCGGCCCTGTGCCAGTGCGGCACGGGCCCATTGCATGCGGTGCCGGGTCAGGAACGCGTACGGTGGCAGCCCGGTGGCGGCGCGCAGGGCGCGGCTGAAGCTGGACGGCTGCATCTGCACGGCGGCAGCCAACTGGGTGACGCCCAGCGGCTGGCCCTGCTGTGCATCGATGTAGTCCTTCAACTGCAGCAGCCGTTGCGCCGACAGCGGCGTGGCCGTGCCGCCCACCTCGCGCCGTTGGCCGGCAAGCTGGCCCAGGCGATGCAGCAGCACCTGCGCGCCGTGTTCGAGAAAACCGGGCAGGCACGCACCGGCCTGCGCGCTGCACCACAGCGCCTGCAGCACCGAGCCCACCACCGGATCCTGGTGAAGCCGCGCCGCCAGCGGCTGCAGCTGCTGCAGCGCCAGCGCGTGGTGCGGGTACGCGTGGGTGTCGATGGCAATGCCGAGCACGTCGACAGCGGGGCTGGCGTAGGTGCCGCTGTCGCCAGGCAGGACCACGTTGAACTGGCCCGGTCG
>NZ_JASJSU010000035.1:0-46003 GCF_030237045.1 Stenotrophomonas maltophilia group sp. Smal17 | reverse complement strand
CTGCATGGCTCACCCGCCCGGCCAAGCACGGCTTTGCCTTCAGATACCGCCAGCCACGAGGGGCTCAGCCGTTGGCCGAAACCTCCATCACCCCGCCCGCAGCGCCGCCGCCGTCGCCCAGCGTGCCGCCACCCGCGGCGCGGTAATGCACACCGCCTGGTCGGTCACCGTGGTCACCGCCCGCTCCAGCAGCTGGATGTCCGCCTCGTGCTGGCGCGCCACGTGTGGGTCCTCGAAGAAGATCGCGCGCTGGCAGCGGCCTTCCAGCACGCGGTCGGCAATCTGCGCATCGCCGCCCATCGGGCCGCTCTGGTAGCGCGTCACCCAGGGCGTGTCACTGGGCCAGCCGCGGCTCCAGGCCAGTTCATTCAAGCGCTGCCCGGTGGTGCCCGTCGCCACGCGTTCGCCGAATCGCGCCAGTACCGCGAAGTGCTCGTCGGCGAAGGCCAGCATCGCCGGCTTCATCGCATCGTGGGCGATCAGCGCCAACGTATGCCCTTCGAAGCCGTGCAGGTCATCGGCGCCGGCGTCTGCATCCAGGCCCGCATGGATACGCTCCACCTCCACCCAGTCGCGCGCAGTGGCCACGGTCGAAATGAACGGCTTGCCGTGGATCACGCACTGTCGCTTCAGTGCAGTGGCTTCCGGAAACACGGACGACGGATCGACCGGGTCGATCAGATAGATCGCACCATCCAGCGTCCGCTCCGGGCCCATGCCGACCACCTCGGCCACCAGCTTCATCAGGCCGCCTTCGCGTCCGTAGGGATAGCGGTGCAGGCCGTCGTACCCGGCCAGGAATCCCTGCCGCCCGATCGCGTCATGGGTGCGGCCGACCGCGTGCAGCGATACGCCGAGTTCACGCAGTCCGGACTCACTGGCACGCAACCAGCGGAACAGCGCCGCCCGCGCGTCGTGGTGGTGGAGACGGTTGGCAGCCAGGCCGATGCGCATCGAAAGCTCCGCAGGTACGGGTGAAAGCGGCAGTGTATGTCGGCATTAGCCCTGCCGGATGCATTTGCAACTTTCTTCATTGCCGCCTGCTGACACGCCGCTAGCGTGGCAGGCAGCGGTACCGCTGTGCGGCCGTTTCTCCCGCCGGCGAATGAGGATGCCTGCCGTGAACGTCGTTGGGTTTCCCGCCGCTGCCGTCATGGCATGCCTGCTGCTGCCAGCCACTGCCTCTGCCTCTGCCGCACGTTGCGGCTCGCCGCTGCGCATCGCCTGGCCATCCGACCGCGCGCCGTTGTCCGCCAATGTGCATGGACAGGCGAGCGGACCCGGCGCGGACTACCTGGCATTGCTGGCTGCACAGCGCCCGTTGCTGCCGCAGCCGCTGCCGGCCGTCGCGGTGGTCGAGGGCAGGGTGCCCGGCAACATCCAGGCCCTGCTGGGCTGGCCACGTTCGCAGCTGCCCCCGGGCTGGGTGGCCAGTGCCCCCTTCCTGCAGTTGCCGCAGGTGATCGTACGGCGCCGGGATGCGCCGCCGGTGCTGGGAATGGCGGCGCTGCGCGGGCGCACCGTGGCCAGTCCGGACCCCGAGCCGTTGGCCGCGCTGCTGGCCGAACAGGCACCCGGCGCACAGCTGCTTCCTCCGGCACCGCTCGATGACGCGCTCTCGCTGCTGGGCACCGGCCTGGTCGATGCGGTGATCGCCAATCTCGGTGAGGTCGAGGCCGCCCTGCGGCGCTACCGGGGAGATCCACTGGTCATCGCTGCACCGGCCGGCTTCGACGATGCGCTGGTGCTGGCCACGGTGCCCGACTGTGCGGGCGTCATCGATGAGTTCGAGCAGGCAGTGTCCAGTTTGAGTGGCGCACGACGCCAGGCGATGCGTGCGGCCTGGTTGCCGGCGGTGCCGCGAAGCCAGTCGTCACTTTCAGCACTGCACTGGCTGGTGCCGGCCTCGCTGATCCTGCTGGCGCTCGCGCTGGTGTACGCGTTCGGCTATTGGCGCGTGCACCGCGAAAGCGAGCGACGCCGCGTGGCCGCCCAGCGGCTGCAGGAGGTGACCTCGAATCTGCCGGCGGTGGTGTTCCAGGCGCGTCGCTCGGCAGAAGGCCACTACAGCATTCCGCAGATCGCAGGGGATGTACATGCGCTGTTCGGGATCAGCGTCGAGACCGCGCTGATCGATCATCGGCGTCTGCTGGCCGCGGTCCACCCCGACGATCATGCGCGGCTCACGGAAGCGGTCGATGCGGCCGCGCTGGCGCGCGAGCCGATCGATGTCCTCTTCCGGACGCAGTCGCCGCAGGGCTGGCGTTGGGTGCATTCGCATGGACGACCGCTGCCGCGTGGTGGCGGCGTCGTCGAGTGGAGTGGTTACTGGATGGATGTCAGCGAAGTGCAGTCGCGCACCCTTGCGCTGGCACAGGCCAGAGGCGAGGCCGAGCAGGTGGCGTTGGCCAAGACCCACTTCCTGGCGACGATGAGCCACGAGATCCGTACGCCGATGAGCACCCTGCTGGGGATGCTGGAACGGTTGGCCGACAGCGACCTGGATGCGCGCCAGCAGCAGGTGCTTGCCACGGTGGGCGATGCGGCGAGGATGCTGCGGCAGATCCTCGACGATGTGCTGCACAGCCAGCGCCTGCAGCCTGCGCCATTGCAGCTGCGGCCGACCGATCTGGCGGCGATGCTGCGGGCAGTGCAGCAGCTGCTGATGCCTGTTGCGGCCAGCCGGGGCCTGCATCTGCGCATCGAACTCGATCCGGCGTTGCAGGCCGGGCTGCTTGCTGATGGCCTGCGCCTGCGCCAGATCCTGTTCAATCTTGCCGGCAACGCGCTGAAGTTCACCGAGCACGGGAGCGTGGACCTGCAGGTGCGGGTGCTGCAGCACTTGGAGGATGGCCAGCGGCTGCGCCTGCAGGTGAGCGACAGCGGTGTGGGCATCAGTCCGGAACGGCAGCAGGCGGTGTTCGCCGCCTACACCCAGGCCGAGACGTCGACGACGCGCCGCTTCGGCGGAAGTGGCCTGGGCCTGGCGATCTGCCGCGAACTGGCGGCGTCGATGGGCGCCGAACTGCAGCTGCGCAGCAGGCCCGGCGAGGGCACGACGGTGTGGATGGAGCTGGACCTGGCGGCCTGCGAGCAGCCTGCGGAGGCATCACCGCCGCCGGCCGCAGCGGTGCCGGCGCTGCCGCCCGCCTGGGTGCTGGTGGCCGAAGACCATCCCACCAACCTGCACCTGCTGGAGCAGCGCCTGCGCGGCCTGGGGCTGCATGTGCATGCCTGCACGGATGGCCGCAGGGCCCTCGAGGCCTGGCAGGCGTGGCCGTTCGATCTGGTGATCACCGACTGCCACATGCCTGACATGGACGGATTCACGCTGGCGCGCGCGATCCGCGCCGATGCCTGTGCAGCCCGTGCGCGGGTTCCGATCATCGCGCTTACCGCCAGCGTGCTGGACAGGACGCGCGAGGCCTGCCGCGACGCCGGCATCGAGCATTTCCTGGCCAAGCCGGTAGAAGCGCCGTCGCTGCACGCGCTGCTGGCCGTACTGCTGGTACCGGACTCAACCCGCCAGTAAGCGCACGATGCTGGCGGCAGCGTCGCGGCCTTCGGCCACGGCGGTCACCACCAGGTCGGCGCCGCGCACCGCGTCGCCCCCGGCGAACAGGCGCGGATGCGCGGTCTGGAATGGCAGGCGGTCCTTGCCACCGGCCACGATGCGGCCGTTCGACCGGCCTTCCACGCCGTGCTCGGACAACCAAGTCGGCAGGGTCGGCGAGAAGCCGAAGGCGATGATCACCACGTCGGCTTCCAGCAGCGATTCGCTGCCCTCGATCGGCACGGCGTTCTGGCGGCCGTTTGCATCGGGTTCGCCCAGCCGGGTCTCGACCACGGTCACGCCGATCACCTCGTCATCGGCGCCGGCTTCGATCGACAGCGGCTGGCGGTTGAACAGGAAGCGCACGCCCTCCTCACGGGCGTTGGCCACTTCGCGCGCGCTGCCGGGCATGTTGGCCTCGTCGCGGCGGTAGGCGCAGGTGACCTTGGCCGCGCCCAGCCGCACCGCGCTGCGCACGCAGTCCATGCCGGTATCGCCGCCGCCGAGCACCACCACGCGCTTGCCGTTCAGATCGGGCAGGGCGATGGTGTCCTCCCAGCCGGCAATCGGCCGACCCTTCGGATCATCGCCGCCGACGATGCGGCTGTTCTGCACCAGGAACGGCAGCGCCGGCAGCACGCCCTTCAGGTCCTGGCCGTCCAGGCCGCCATCGGTGTAGCGGTAGGCACCGGTGCCGACGAACACCGCATCGTGGCTGTCCAGCAGCTGCTGCACGCTGACATCGCGGCCGATCTCCACGCCCAGGCGGAACTGCACGCCCATGCCTTCCAGTACTTCGCGGCGGCGGTGGATCACGTCCTTGTCCAGCTTGAAGCTGGGAATGCCGAACTGCAGCAGGCCGCCGATCTGTTCGTAGCGGTCGTAGACCACGGCGGTGATGCCGGCGCGCGCCAGGCGGTCGGCACAGGCCAGGCCGGCCGGGCCGGCACCGATCACCGCAACACTCTGGCCGGTGGGCTGCACCGCGCCCAGGTCGGGGCGCCAGCCGCTGGCCAGGGCGGTATCGACGATGTACTTCTCCACCGCACCGATGGTCACCGCGCCGAATTCCTCCAGCGTGCAGCTGCCTTCGCACAGGCGGTCCTGCGGGCAGACGCGGCCGCACACTTCCGGCAGCGGGTTGGTGCTGTGGCACAGCGTGGCCGCTTCGTGGATGCGGTTCTCCTGCACCAGCTGCAGCCACTGCGGGATGGCGTTGTGCACGGGGCACTTCCAGCTGCAGTACGGGTTGCCGCAGTCCAGGCAACGTCCGGCCTGGTACTGGGCGTCTTCCTTGCCGAACTTGCCGTACAGCTCGCCCCAGTCGCCGGAGGTGCGCAGTTCCACCGGGATGCGCTGCGGCATGGTGCGGGGCAGGTCGAGGAACTGGAAGGCGTGCTTGCGGCTCATGGCTGGCTCTGGAATGCGAGGGGGGACGTTGCCGGCCAGCGGCCGGCACTACCGGGCAAAATCACGCGGCGCGGCGCAGGGTTTCAGTCAGCGACTCGATGCTGGCGGCCTTGGGTTTGACCAGCCAGAACTTGCCGATGTAATCGCGGAACTCGTCGAGGATCTGCTGCGCCCAGATGCTGCCGGTCAGCTCGCGGTGGCGGCCGATCAGGCGATGCAGGTGCTGGCGATAGTTCTCGAAGCCCTCGGCCGACACGCGGTGGATGTCGATCAGCTCGTGGTTGTAGCGATCGACGAAATCACGGTCCACGTCCAGCACATAGGCCAGGCCACCGGTGAAGCCGGCGCCGAAGTTCAGGCCGACCTTGCCCAGCACCAGCACCACGCCGTCGGTCATGTATTCGCAGCAGTGGTCACCGGCACCTTCCACCACCGCCAGCGCGCCGGAATTGCGCACCGCGAAGCGCTCGCCGGCACGCCCAGCCGCGAACAGTTCGCCTCCGGTGGCGCCGTACAGGCAGGTGTTGCCGATGATGGCGGTGCTGCGTGCCTCGAAGCGCGCGCCGCGCGGCGGTCGCACCACCAGGCGGCCGCCGGCCATGCCCTTGCCGACGTAGTCGTTGGCCTCGCCTTCCACTTCCAGGTGCAGGCCGCCGACATTGAAGGCGCCGAAGCTCTGCCCGGCACTGCCACGGAAGCGCAGTTCCAGCGGTGCTTCGGCCATGCCCTGGTTGCCATGCGCGCGTGCCACCGCACCGGCCAGGCGGGTGCCGATGCTGCGGTCGGTGTTGTGGATCAGGAAGCGGTGTTCGCCACCGCGCTTGTGCTCGATGGCCGGGGCCAGCAGGCCATCCATCTGCGTGGCCAGGCTGTCCGGCGATTCGTACAGGCGCTGCGCGGCGCAGTGGCTGCCTTCGTAACGGGCATCGGCCAGCAGGCGCGACAGGTCCACGCGCACGCCATCGCGCGGCGCGGCCTCGATCTGCCGCAGCAGGTCGGTGCGGCCGACGATTTCCTCCAGCGAACGCGCACCCAGGTACGACAGCCAGCCACGCACTTCCTCGGCCAGCAGGCGGAAGAAGTTCTCCACGCGCTCGGGCTGGCCGGTGAAATGGTTCTCGCGCAGGCGCTCGTCCTGGGTGGCCACGCCGGTGGCGCAGTTGTTGAGGTGGCAGATACGCAGGTACTTGCAGCCCAGCACGATCATCGGCGCGGTGCCGAAGCCGAAGCTGTCCGCACCCAGCAGCGCGGCCTTGACCACGTCCAGGCCGGTTTTCAGGCCACCATCGGTCTGCAGCAGGGTGCGCCCGCGCAGGTCGTTGGCCAGCAGCGCCTGGTGCGCTTCGGCCACGCCCAGTTCCCACGGCACGCCGGCATAGCGGATCGAGCTGACCGGCGAGGCGCCGGTGCCGCCGTCATGGCCGGAGATGGTGATCAGGTCCGCGCCGGCCTTGACCACGCCGGCCGCGATCGTACCCACGCCGGCGTGGCTGACCAGCTTCACCGACACCAGCGCGGTCGGGTTGACCTGCTTGAGGTCGTAGATCAGCTGCGCCAGGTCTTCGATCGAATAGATGTCGTGGTGCGGCGGCGGCGAGATCAGGCCGATGCCGGGGCGCGCATAGCGCAGGCGCGCGATCAGTTCGTTGACCTTGTGGCCGGGCAGCTGGCCGCCTTCGCCGGGCTTGGCACCCTGCGCGACCTTGATCTGCAGCACCTCGGCGTTGACCAGGTATTCGGCGGTGACGCCGAAGCGCCCCGAGGCCACCTGCTTGATCTTGCTGCGCCGCGGCGTGCCGTAGCGGGCCGGGTCTTCGCCACCTTCGCCGGAATTGCTGCGGCCACCCAGGCGATTCATCGCAATCGCCAGCGCCTCGTGCGCCTCCGGCGACAGCGCGCCGAGACTGATTGCAGCGGTATCGAAGCGCGGGAACAGCGCACTGGCCGGTGCCACTTCATCGAGCGGCATGGGCGTGGCGGCCGGCACCAGCTGCAGCAGGTCGCGCAGTGCCGACGGCGGCCGTGCATGCACGGCATCGCAGTACTGCTGCCACGCACGCGGGTCGCCACTGCGCGCCGCGCGCTGCAGGGTGGTCACCACGTCCGGGTTGTACATGTGGTATTCGCCGCCGTGCACGTACTTCAGCAGGCCGCCGACATCCACATCCTGCTGCGCATCCCAGGCCTGCGCGCACAGCTCGCGCGCGTCGGCATCCAGGCGCGCGAAACCGGCGCCACCGATGCGCGAGGCGGTATCGGGGAAGCACAGGTCGACCACCTCCGGTTCCAGGCCGATGATCTCGAACAGCTGCGCGCCGCGGTAGCTGGCCACGGTGCAGATGCCCATCTTCGAGATGATCTTCGACAGGCCCTTGTAGACGCCCTTGCGGTAGCGGCGGCCGATCTGCGACTGCTCGCCGCCCTTGCTGAGCTTGAGGATGCCGCGGCGGCCGAGGTCGAACAGGGTCTGGTAGGCCAGGTACGGGTACACCGCCGTGGCGCCGAAGCCGAGCAGGCAGGCCATGTGGTGCGGGTCGCGCGCGGTGCCGGTCTCGACGATCAGGTTGACGTCACAGCGCAGGCCCAGCTGCGAAAGGTGGTGGTGGATGGCGCTGGTGGCGAGCAGGGCGTGCACCATCGGCCGACCGGCCACCGGGTAGCGGTCGGACAGCAGCAGCATCACCATGCCCTCGCGCGCGGCCTGCTCGGCTTCGGCGCAGATGCGCTCGATACCGGCGCGCAGGCCTTCGTCTTGGCTGTAGGACAGGTCGAGCAGGCGGTTGGCCTGCACGTATTGCTCCATCTTCAGCAGCTGGCGCAGCTTGCGCTGGCTGAGTACCGGCGAGTTGAGGATGACGTGGTTCACCGTCTCCGGGCCGGCATGGAAGATGTTGGTCTCCTTGCCGAGCTGGGTGGACAGGGACATCGCGCAGTCTTCGCGCAGCGGGTCGATCGGCGGGTTGGTGACCTGCGCGAAGGCCTGGCGGAAGTAGTCGTAGAGCGGACGGCTGCGCTGGCTGAGCACCGCCATCGGCGTGTCATCGCCCATCGAGCCGGTAGCTTCCTGTTCGGTCTCGGCCAGCGGCCGCAGCACCTGCTCCACCTCTTCGCTGCTGAGCTGGTAGAGCTTGTGGTAGCTGCGCAGGGTGCCTTCGTCGAAGGGCTCTTCCACCAGCGACGGATCGATCAGCTCGGTCTGCAGGTAGGTGACGCCCTGCTGCAGCCACTGCTTGTACGGTGCGCGGCCGCGGTTGATGCGGTCGATGGCTTCCGAATCGAGCAGGTCGCCGCGCTTGAGGTCGATGGCGATCATCTCGCCCGGGCCGAGCTTGCCCTTGCGCACCACGCGCTCGGTCGGCACTTCCCACACGCCGGCTTCGGAGGCGACCAGGAAGTGGCGGTCGGCGGTCAGCATCCAGCGCGCCGGGCGCAGGCCGTTGCGGTCGAGGGTGCATACGGCATAGCGGCTGTCGCAGGCGACGATGCCAGCCGGGCCATCCCAGGGTTCGCTGTTGAGCCCGTGGAACTCGTAGAACGCCGCCAGGTCCGGGTCCTTGAACTCCAGCGACTGGGTGGCCGGCGGGACCAGGATGCGCAGCGCCTGGATCAGCTCCATGCCCCCGGCGACCATCAACTCCAGCATGTTGTCCAGGCTCTGCGAGTCCGAACCGTGCATGGAGATCACCGGATCGAATTCGCCGATATCGAAGCGCGGCGTCTTCCACACCTTGCTGCGCGCCTGCGCCCAGCGCCGGTTGCCTTCGATGGTGTTGATCTCGCCGTTGTGGGCGAGCATCCGGAACGGGTGGGCCAGCGGCCAGCGTGGCAGGGTGTTGGTGGAGAAGCGCTGGTGGAACACGATCGCGCTGGAGGCCAGTTCGCGGCGCTGCAGGTCCGGGTAGAAGCGGCTGAGCTTGTCCGGCAGCACCATGCCCTTGTAGCTGATCGCATCCGGGGTGAGCGTGGTGACGTAGAAGTCGGCATGCGCGCGCAGCTGCTGTTCGCTGCGACGGCGCGCCAGGAACAGGGCCAGCGCGAAGCCGGCGTCGTCCTGGCCGATGCCGGCGTCGACGAACACCTGTTCGATGCGCGGCAGCGTGTCGCGCGCCAGCTGGCCACAGACGCTGTCGTCGGTGGGCACCTCACGCCAGCCGGCCACCTTGCAGCCCACGGCTTCCACCTGCGCCTGCAGCTGGGTGCGGCAGGCCTGCGCGGCGTCGGCATCGTGCGGCAGGAACACCAGGCCAGCGGCGAAGCGCGCGGCGACGACGATGCCGGCTTCGTTGGCCAGCAGTTTCAGGAAAGCATCGGGGCGGCGCAGCAGCAGGCCGCAACCATCGCCGGTCAGGCCGTCGGCGGCGACGCCGCCACGGTGGGTCATGCGCGAAAGCGCGGCGATGGCGGTATCAACCAACAGGCGCGAAGGTTGATCGTCGAGCTGGGCGACCATGCCAAATCCACAGGCATCGCGCTCGGAGCGCGGGTCGTAAAGCCCTTGGCGGTTGCGGGGGGCCATCTCTACCTCGATGCGGAATGAATTGAACGGGGACACTCAAGCCCGCCCAATCCCTGGAGCGCATCGTGAGGCCACCGGATGCCTCGACTAGATCACAGGTTGCTGCAACGCCGCAATACACGGTTGCAGGTGCAACAGAAAGCGCCGGCACGCCCGTGCCGGCGCGGGGCCGGACTCAGCCGCAGCGCGTGCCGCTGACTGCGCCCTTGTCGTCCACTTCGATGTTGAGGCGGTCGCCGAGGAACTCCATCGTGGCCACGTCGTTGGGCTTGAGCACGCGCACCTGGCTGGCGCCGGCGTCTTCCTGGGCCTGCTTGCCCAGCGCGTCGGTGTAGGCCTGGCCGACCAGGCTCTGCACCTGGCTGGCGTCGCAGGTGCCGACCGGCGGCGCCTCGGTCGCCTTGCCAGCGTCGTCGGCCGGCGCCTTGGCGGCTTCGGCGGCCTGCTGGGCATGGGCGGTGGCCGAATCCTGTTCATCCAGCGCCGGTGCCTGGCAGGCGGTCAGGGCCAGCACGGCCGGCAGCAACAGGGCGGAGAGCGAACGGGCGCGAATCGGGAACGACATCATGACTCCGGAAGGGGTTGTGAAGACCCGAGCATAGCGGCGAACCGACCCTCACGTGTTTGTCTTGCGTTATCGACAGGATCACCGCGCCGCACCCGCGACACTCAGCGCATGCCAAAGCCCTCCACTCCGGAACAACAGGCCGCGCGTGCCGCCGGCCTGCGCTATGTCGATGACACCCAGCCCGGCATCGGCCGCCGCCGCGCCGGCAAGGGCTTCAGCTACCGCGATGCCGACGGCCACGCGCTGCGTGATGCCGCCACCCTGCAACGCATCCGTGCGCTGGCCATCCCGCCGGCCTACACCGCGGTATGGATCTGCGCACATGCCAACGGCCACCTGCAGGCCACCGGTCGCGATGCGCGTGGGCGCAAGCAGTACCGCTACCACGCCGACTGGGCGAAGGAGCGCGACGCTGGCAAGTTCGACCGCATCATCGCCTTTGGCGAGGCCCTCCCCTCGCTGAGGCGGCGGTTGTCGCGCGATCTCAAGCGGCCGGGTTTCCCCAGGGAAAAAGTACTGGCGATGGTGGTGGCGCTGCTGGCCGACACCCTGGTGCGGGTCGGCAATGAAACCTACGCACAACAGAACCGCTCGTTCGGACTGACCACACTGCGCAACCGCCATCTGGAGCTGCTGCGTGGCGGGCGGGTGCGCATGCGCTTCCGCGGCAAGTCCGGGCAGCTGCAGGAGGTGACCGTGGGCGACCGCAGGCTGGGCCTGTTGGTGCGGCGCCTGCAGCAGCTGCCGGGGCAGGCGCTGTTCCAGTACCGCGATGACGACGGTGCGCTGCAGCCGGTGGATTCCGGCGCAGTGAACGACTACCTGCGCGAGGTGATGGGCGAGGACTTCACCGCCAAGGATTTCCGCACCTGGGGCGGCACCGTGGCGGCGGTGCAGACCTTCGCCGCCACCGAGCTGCCGGAACCGGCCAGCCAGCGCGCGCTGGCCCAGGCACAACGGGCGGTGGTGTGCGAGGTGGCGGCGTTGCTGGGCAACACGCCGGCGGTGTGCCGCAAGGCCTATATCGACCCGTGCGTGTTCGCCGGCTGGGAACGCGGCGAACTGGCCAAGCTGGCCGGCCTGCGCGGCCCGCGCCAGTGGGAGCAGGCAACGCTGAAGGTGCTGCGCCGGGCGCGGCGGTTGGCCAACCGCAGCGCCTGAACCCTCGGTAGCGTCGAGCTCGCTCGACGGCTGTTATCCGCAGTAGATCGCGGTGATGTTGTTGGTGCGGCCCTTCTCGATGGTCAGGCGGTCACCGCCTTCGCTGGCCGGCGGCACCCGCGGACCGTCGTGGCGCAGCACCCGCACGTGCAGGCTGTCGCTGTCCACGCGTGCACGCGCAACGGTGGCGTCCGAAGCGGCCAGGCCCAGCGCACCGCGCACCATGTCGCTGTGGCACTGGCCGGAAATCACGCCGTCGATCGGCTGCACCTGGGCCATGGGCGCGCTGCTGCAGGCGGCGAGGGCGAAGCAGATGGTGGCGGTGGCGATTGCATGTTTCATGGAGGCGTTCCTTGTGTGGTTGCGTGCAGCCTGCGGCGGCGCACGTAGTGGCGGAATGAATACCGTGCACATCGTGGACACGGCGTATTCACTGCAGCCGAAAGCAGGGGTGGAGACACTGCAGGAGCGGCATGCGCCGCCCCCGGTAGTGCCGGCCGCTGGCCGGCAGCCCCTTTCCCTCCCGAGGAGACCCTGCATGGCCACCATCAAGAAGACCCCCGCCCGCCGCAAAGCCTCGCCCAAGGTGCGCAAGGGCAGCACCGCAAGCCAGACCGTCGCCGATTCCGATCGCCCGCGCGTGGTGAAGACCGCCACCCGCAAGGCCGCCGCCGGTGATCCGCGCGCGGCCCGGGTGGCTTCGCGGCAGCGGCGCCTGCAGGACCAGGAGAAGGCCAAGGACGCCCGCGCGGCGAAGAAGGCCGCCAAAAAGACCACGAAAAAGACTGTCACCCAGGCGGGTGCGCGCAAGCAACCGGAAACGATGCCGGCCCAGCATGTGGCCAAGCCTGGCCATGAGCATGCACTGCAACTGGCACCGCGCTTCCTCGCCCCGGATTACGTGGGTAGCGGCAAGCTGCAGGGCATGCGCGCGATCATCACCGGTGGCGATTCTGGTATCGGCCGTGCGGTGGCAGTACTGTTCGCACGCGAAGGCGCCGATGTGGCGGTACTGCATTTGGACGAGGCCGAGGACGCGGACATCACCCGCCAGCACGTGGAGCGCGAAGGCGGTCGCTGCGTGGTGATCGCCGGTGACGTGCGTGATCCGCGCTTCTGCAACAAGGCGGTCAAGCAGGTGGCCGAGGCGTTCGGCGGCATCGACATCCTGGTCAACAACGCCGCGTTCCAGCTGCATTGCGAGCGGCTGGAAGACCTGGAAGACGCGCATCTGCAGGAAACCCTGCAGACCAACATCGGCGGTTACATCCAGATGGCGCGCGCGGTGCTGCCGCACCTGGGCGAGGGTGCCAGCATCATCAACACAGGATCGGAAACGGGAATCTTCGGCAGCAAGGCGCTGATCGACTACTCGGCCACCAAGGGCGCGATCCATGCATTCACCAAGGCGCTGGCCAGCCAGCTGCTGCCACGTGGCATCCGGGTCAACTGCGTGGCGCCGGGGCCGGTGTGGACGCCGTTGAACCCCGCCGACAAGCAGGCCGAAGATGTTGCGGAGTTCGGCAAGGACAGTGACATGGGGCGGCCCGCACAACCCGAAGAACTGTCGCCCGCCTATGTGTTCCTGGCTTCGCCGGTCTGTGCCAGTTACATCAGCGGGGTGATCCTGCCGGTGATGGGCGGTCCGCGCGGCTGACGCGGCGGCGGTGCCGGCCGCTAGCCGGCAGCTATCCTCGGCGCATGCGAACAGAGGATGGGGTGGGCATGGACGGCACCGCTGAATACCTGTGGCTGCCGCCGGGCGCCACACCGCCCGAACGGGCCTGCTCCCCTTGCCGGGCCATTGTTGCTGTCGAAGCCGCCGTGGAGGCGGACTGGCAGGCGCCGATGAGCGATTGGCTGGTGCGCAGCGGTTGCCGCTACATGATGGCCTGGGGCATCGAGTGCAGCGGTTGGGATGATGCGGTGGACATGGCATCGCCGGAGGTCGAGTGCGCCGACTTCGTGATGACCACCTGGCATGATCGCGACACCCTGGCGGAGGTGTCGGCGTTCTGCGCCATTGCCCAGCACTCTACGCTGGAGCTGCCGCACACTCGGGTGTTGCATGTTGCTGGGGTGGCCGACCGGGCGCGCGTGCTTGCAGGTGTTCAGGGCGCTGTTGCAGCAGATGCGTAAAGATCGGCGATGCGCGGAATGAACCGCTGCGGTTGGCGCGTGGGAGCTGCATACTCGGCCCACCGGGCAGAAACGCCACATGGAAGATCACAACGGAGTTCGCACTCCCTGCACGATGATCAGCCTCGGCAGACCCTTCAGTCGCTTGGCCAGTGTCCTTGCGCTACTGCTGGCTTTCGCACCCTTCTGCATGGAAGCAAGCACTTTTGACATCGGCCTTGATGGAAAAAGCCCTTACCCGGAGCACTCATGCGACCAGATACTGGAGCTCCAGAGAAACTCTGATGGCCGAATGCTGCTTCGCGATGAACTGGATGCATTCAAGACGGTGCTGGTCGAGCAGGGCTGGCCCACCTATCGCACCTCGGGGCCAGCCCTGATTGATGCGGCCGGCAAGCTGCTGGAGCGCTCTGGCCTGGATTGCGAGTTCCAGAAGTACATGCTTCGCGTTCTTGATCAGCAAGTCGGCGATGACATCCGTCCTGCAATCTATGCACGGCTTGCGGATCGCATCCATGCTTCCCACAATTCCAGCCAACTGTACGGCACCCTGCAGCAGCGGCTCGACGATGTGGCTACGGTTGATCCGCCAGTAGCCTCGTTGGGCTCCCTGCTGTTCTTCCGTGACTTCTACGGTCTGCCCAGCCTGGAGGAGGACCTGGCCTCGGGCGGCATCGATTACGAAGTGACCTTGTCACAGCCACCGGCGACGTACACCTGGCCCGACATCCGGACGCTGCTCGGTGAGCTGATCCAGCCCGATCAATCCTTGCGGGCAGCGCTGAGCGCTGCCCGCAGCAAGGGCGTTTCAGCAAAGGTCGAGCTGCTCAAGGAGGAGATCGCTGCCTCCGATCGAGAAGGCCTGTGAAGGATCAAGCAGGTATTCGAAGGCGTAGGCTTTCCGACGCGGGACATGGCGGGCATTGATGGTGTCTCTAGGGCCTTCCTCCTGGTCCAGCACGCGGATGAGGATCCAGCGTTCCAGAGGCGTGCGTTGGAGCTGGCCAAACCATTGATGGAGTCACGCGGCATGTCGCGACGCCAGTATGCAATGCTGGCTGACCGGGTTTCCCCTGGCAGAAGGCGAGCCGCAACTGTACGGCACGCAGATGACCCTTCAGAACGGCGTGTACGTGCTGCAGCCTACGTCCGATCTTGATGGTCTGGACAAGCGTCGATCGCAGATGGCGCTTGGCCCTTATCAGGCGATGCTCGATAGTGCCAACGCCAGTCGTCCTTGATTGAAATGTTGCGCCAACATCCTGGGCTTCCAGTGTTGAAGTATCCAGTTGATCTGCAGCATCGAATTGAAGTTTCGAGGGGATTCCTTGGCAGACATGTGGCTGGAGGTGGCGGCCGGGCGCGCCTGCTTGCTTGCAGATGTTCAGGGCGCTGTTGCGAAATACTCGCAGCGCAATGCGCACTTTTGATGTGGAGAACGTGATCGCGCGGACACGCGGAATCCGCAAATTCACACACAGAAGGAGTGAATGCATTGGATCATTTTCATGAACACTCGAAATGTGACGAGGTTATCGATGTCGCAATTGCCTTTACTCAAGTGTTGACGTGATGCGCTCGATGATCGATAAAAAGGCCCAACGCAACGGGAAAGGATGCCCCGATGTCACGACATCTTTTTCGCAGGGAAGTGATGCAGGCGAAGGGAAATCGTTGGCTGGGCCGCATCAACATGGTGCAGCCGATTCCGCTTTGGCTGTTTACCGCCTTCGCTGCCTGCTCAGCTGTTTCCGTCATTCTCTTCATTGCACTTGGCAGTTATACAAAGCGTGCCCGGGCCATGGGACAGCTTGTCCCTGTCGAAGGCATGTCCACTGTCATGGCACCCGCAAGCGGTGTCGTCTCTCTTCTCAAGGTCAGTGAGGGAGAGAATGTGCGTGCAGGTCAGGTGGTTGCCGTGCTCACCGTGCCAAGGGCAACGGTTGGCGAAGGTGATACCTCCGCCGCATTGGAGAAGCGCATCCGCGAGCGGGTCCAGGGATTGAAGGATGTGCAGGCTGCGGATCAATCCCAGCTCGATGCACAAAGTGACGGTCTCATTGCGCAGGTGGCTGCGGCGCAACGCGAGCTGGCGCAGTTCAAGGAGGAAATCCAGACAAGAAGCAGGCAGGTCGTACTGGCCGAAGAGACACTCTCGCGGCTGGAGAGACTGCGCGAAGGCAGTTACGTAAGCGAACTGCAGATCAAGCAGCAGCAGACACTGGCGCTTGAACAGCATGCCAGTGTGCAGGCCCTGCAGCGCCAGGCAATCACAACACAACGACTCATAGCGCAGTTGCAGGAGGCCATGCGCTCGCTGCCGCAAAAGCGTGAAGCCACCAGAGCCGGTCTGCGGGGCGCATTGGCCCAACTTGAACAGGAACACGTCGAGCTGCTCGCACGAGGTGAGCTGGTGCTTACCGCGCCGGTGGATGGAACGGTTGTCACGCAGGTGCTGAAGCCGGGCCAGTCGGTGACCATGGGCCAACCTCTGCTGAGTATCCTGCCGCAAGACGGCCGTCTGGAAGCTGGCCTGCTGGTGCCCAGTCGTGTCATCGGCTTCATTGATCCCGGCGATCGCGTACTGCTGCGTTACCAGGCGTACCCCTATCAGAAATTCGGTCACCATGAGGGAACAGTGCAGCGCGTCAGCCGCAGCGCGCTTACTGGGACAGAGCTGGAAATGCTGATGCCCGGCTCGACGATCCAAGGCGAACCGATGTACAGGGTCACCGTCGCACTCTCCAGTCAGGAGATGGACGCTTACGGTCGCATCGAGCGACTCAAGCCCGGCATGACACTTGAAGCTGACATCCTTGGCGAGCGCAGCAGCTTGGCCGAATGGATCTTTGCGCCACTGGTCGCACGAAGCAAACGGATCTTCTAGAGAAGGTCACCTCCACTCAACCCGTCCTGCCGTTGAAACCGAACGGGCGGACACGCAGAGGAAGCAGCGATGGAACTAGAGCAGCGGGAAAGGCTTGGGAGCGTACCGGATCTGGGCGATGTCGATGTTGTCGATGACCTGGTACCAGACGAACTTCGGCGCGACATCCTGCGACTGGTCCGTAAACCCATCTGGGCGTATGGATGGAAGTCGGTCAAGTCTGAAGACCGCTTCAGCTTCTGGCATGCGCATTTTGCCGGAGGCGACAAGGAAAGCCGTCAGGGGTGCCTGGCCGAACTTGCTGCAAACGAAGCTGCACGACCGATCCACGAGCTGTGGGAGTGCCTGTCGCAGACGGTGCTGGCCGGCCATGAACCCCTTCGTGTGTACGCCAATGCCCATACCTACGGCGTGGAGGGCTATGTTCATACAGACAATGCAGACAAGGAAAATTACTTCACTGTCGTCTACTACGCCCACGGAATCTGGCATCCCAACTGGTCGGGCGAGACAGCTTTCGTGGTGCCGGAGACGGGTGACATCACCCATGCTGTCTACCCGCGACCTGGGCGCCTGGTGGTGTTCCGGGGCGCCACGCCACACGTTGCACGTTCACCCAGCCGGGACTGTCCCGAGCTGCGCATCACCGTCGTGTTCAAGACCCAGCTCGCACAATGACCTTGCCCGTCGCCAACATGCCGGAGCGGCCCTCCCTGCAGATGCTGCAGGAGTACCTGTCACTCCTGCGCGCTGACCAGGTGCCGCACTCGGGGCGAACGCTGAAGGATCATCTGGAAGGAACGGGCCGCATTCTGCGGGAGTGGGGATGCGACGAGGCGGTATGCATCGCTGGCATGTTCCACAGCATCTACGGAACGAACGTGTTCGGATTCAAGCGTCTTGGGTGGAGTGATCGGCCGCTGGTGGGTCGGATGCTGGGCGAACGTGCCGAGCATTTGGTGTATCTGTTCTGCGTCAGTGATCGGCCCGGTGCGTTCCTCGAAGCGCTGGGTACCGGCATCATTCGCCACAGAACAAGCGGCGAAAGCTTCAGTGCGGGCGTGGATGTCTGTGCGGCGTTGCTTGAGATCGAATCCGCCAACCTCATCGAGCAGGGATGCGGCGAGCAGTTCCTGAAGCGACTGTCCGCATGGGTGAGCGCATATCCAGACCTTCCGCTGAGCGTTGGCCTGCGCTCGCTCCTTGCTGGGTACGCGGCGGCTGGAAAGGCGCCCGCCGCCCCTGGCAGGCCGACAGCGGAGGAACTCCATTGAACGCTTCATCCATCCGTCGGAAATTTGCAGTTGACCGTTTTGCGCGGCTTGAGCAGCTGGTGGCGGCAGAAGTGATGGATCTCTACTTCCAGTATGCGAAGAGCTATGCGCGCATGCCGAAGTACTATGAGCTGGAAACAGAAACCGCGTCGCTGGGGCGATATGCCGACGCCATGGGCGAGGTGCTGCTGGCCAAACTGTTGCCTGAGGTGGAAGACTGTGTAGGAAAGCGGCTGCATGCCACTTACTCGTTCCTGCGCTTCTACACGCCTGAATCGAGGCTGCGCAGACACACTGACCGCACATCCTGCGAATACACGCTGACCTTGACCGTTGGCAGCGAAGGTACACGGGCGCCCTGGCCGATCATGATTGAGACCCAGGAGGGTGTGCAGGCGTTCGACCTGGCTCCAGGTGATGGGCTCCTGTTCTCCGGACGTGAGCTGCCCCACTGGCGCGAATGCCTGCCAGTGGGAACCTGGCTCCAGCTCTTCCTGCATTACGTCGATGCAGACGGGCCGCATGCAGCGAACCGGTTCGATGGACGGAAATTTCTCGGACCGACGAGGCGATCAGTAGCATGACTGTTCTCATCAATGCTGGAACGCACGATACACACGCCAAGGCCGTCGTTTGGGGCTTGCGACGCAAAGGAACGACCGTGTTTCATCTGGCGAGCGACAGGTTCTGCCAGACAACGGCCTTCAGCATCCGCGTAGGGGCTGCGCAAAGTGGTGCCACGCTCGCGATCGACGGAGAAACCGTAGCCCTTGATCAGCTGTCGGCAGTGTGGCATCGCCGCCCGTTTGAGGCGCTGCAGAACGCTGGCGTTCAACCAGAGGATGAGGTGTTCGCCCGAGGCGAATCGCAACTGATGCGCGAGGGGTTGTATCGATCCCTGGAGCTTGTGCCGGCAGTGAATCCATTGGATGCCCTTGTCCGGGCCGAAAACAAGATCCATCAGCTGAAGCACGCGGCCGAGCTTGGCTTCCAGCTTCCGGCCACGTTGATAAGCGGCTCACCTGAGGATGTCCGAGGTTTCCTTGCCCAACACGCGGAGTGCATTTACAAGCCGCTACGCGGCCATGTCTGGAAGTCCGATTCTGCTCGACGCGCGACCTACACCGCCAAGGTCAGCGAAGCAGATCTCCCGGCGGATTCACTGCTGCGCGCCGCCCCAGGCATCTATCAGGCCCGCGTGGAATATGCTTTCGAAGTCAGGGCGCAGTTTTTCGGCCGCCAGTGCGCTGCGATCCGTATCGAGCAGCCGACGGATGGCAGTCTCGACTGGCGGCGCAGCCAGGGCACGATTGACACCTGCGAAGTGGTGGATGTCCCGCTCGACCTGCAGCAACGCTGCCATCGTCTGATGGAAGCGCTCGGCCTCGTGGCGGCGGGGTTCGATTTTCTCGTTACGGACGATGGGCGCTGGATCTTCCTTGAGATCAATCAGGCCGGACAGTTCCTTTTCGTCGAACAGTGGTGCCCTGGATTGCCGATGCTGGACATGTTCTGTGAGTTCATCCGTGCACCGTCGCTGCAGTGGCGATACGACATGGGACATGCGCATCGCCGGATCTCCTATTCGGAATTCATCGAGAGCACTTCAGTGATTACGTCCTGACCCCGGCAGGTGGGACGTCAACCCATTGCGTCAGGCGCCTGGCGTGATCCACCGACAACACTCCTGTTGTCGAAAATCGAGGAGAAAATGGCATGAAGAACGAAGATATCAAGAAGGATCTGGAGTCGCGCGTGCTTGGTCACATTCTTTCCCAGGAAGAAATGGAGCAGGTAGGCGGCGGCGATGGCGATGGAATTCCGACGCTCCCGCCGGTGAAGACGACGCCGGCCAGTGACAACGGAACCACGCATCCGGTCCTTGAGTAACTGAATACGGCGAGTGCTGCGATGCCTGGCCGTCAAGGTGGGCGTCGCGGCCTCGCTTTTCCGGAGAACGGAGCTGAAGCGCAATGCAGCTGGAGCATTCCATCCTGAAGGGCCATTGCCCGCACCTGGCAATCATCGACGTTGCCGCTCGGCTCGCGGGGTGCTCAGTGCAGTCTTCTGACGTCGCGCTGCTGGGCGCACCCCGCAGGTACACGGAAACTTTCTCCCTGCAGCGAGCTGCAGGCATCCTTGGTGATCTGGGCATCGTCAGTGTCGCGGTTCGCACCGACCTCGGCGGATTGGCACAACTGCGATTTCCCGCCCTGGCCCAAGTGCGGTCCGGTACACGCCAGGAGTTCGTCGTAGTGAGCCGCATCGACGATCATGCGATCGTCTACTACAGCGGCCGCCTGGGATGGCAGTTGGACGGCCTGAGTTCGTTTTCCAAGCGCTGGACAGGCGTAGCTCTCACCCTTGAGGCTGCTGTCCGTGGGCCTTGCCGCGTAGGTAGGGACGCAGCGCTGCTTTCAGATCTTGAGATTCAACTCATCCAGGATTTCATGACGGTGGACGAATGCGAGGAACTCATGGCCAGCGCGTCACCTGCGTTCCGCAAGAGCATGGTCAGTGCGGATGGCAGCTTGCAGAGTGAGGTCATGTCCAGCGGCCGCACAAGTGAATCGGCGGCCTGCTCGGGGGACCTGTGTGCCCGCATCACCGATCGCGCGGCGGAGCTGCTTGGCTGTGCGAGCACGTTGTTCGAGCCGATCCAGTGCGTCAGGTATGAGATGGGACAGAAGTTCGCCCCACACTATGATGTTCCCCTGGATGCAGGACTGCCAGATCAGTCCACGCGCGCATGGACACTTCTTGCGTACCTCAACGACGGGTTCGAAGGCGGGGAAACCCTCTTTCCTGCCTTCGACCTGAGTGTGCGCCCTCTTCGTGGCGCCCTGCTCATGTTCCGTAACCGTGGCCGACAACAGCGAAGCGTCAATCCGGGTGCGCTGCATGCGGGCCAACCGGTGACCCGCGGGAGCAAGTATGCCTGCAATATCTGGTGTTCAGATGCCAATTAGATGCCTGATCGCGGTCTTCTTTCTGTTCCATGCAGCCGTCGCCCCCGCCTTGGCCGATGCTGCTCCAAGCCTGCCTCCGGTTGCGCAACATCCAGTGTCATCGAAGCCAATGGTGCTTCCGAAGGCCACGGAACTGCCTGTCGGCCCCGCGGGCACCTGGCGGTCTCCAGTGTCTAACGGCGTGGATCGGCAGATCGCGGTACTGAGTGCGCCCGCCGGCGGATTCAAAGTGGTGTATGCGCAGTATCTCCGCGGCGACATGGACTCATCACGGCTGATGCAGATCCGGTCCTCTGATGGTCGCCTCATGGACCAGCCTGAGCCGCTGTCGTTTGGTTCAGTGCTGGAGGATGCTCCGGTGCTCGTTCACATCGATAACGATGCGTGGCTCTACTTTGCAGGCAGTGACGCTGATTTCAGCAATATCACGCTTTGGCGCGCGCGGGCCACGCCGCAGGGGTTTGGGGCGCCACAGCGGCTGCCGGATGTCCCGGGACTGACCCAGCTGGTCCAGGCACCTCGATGGGTGCAGGCAGAAGGCGATCTCTATCTGACATTCCGTGGAATGGGAACCGGTCCTCGCTGGATGTCGATGCGCAATGCCCGATCACCATCGGAGTTTCAGGGGGCGGCATCGACACCCGTGGCGTATCCGCGCGTGGTGCCGCTGGGCCAGCATGGCTGCTTCATGAGTTATCAGAAGGCGCCCGAAGGTGGCTACATGACAACGCTGTACAGCGTCAGCCCCGACTGCAGAACCTGGTCCGGCCCTGTGGAGCTTTCGCCAGCAAAGTCTCCGAACAAGCCGGATGTCCACGACGGGTTCGCGCTGCCTCGACAGGACGGCGGCGTGGACATCTACTATGTCTACCCTTCCTACAAGGGCGCCTCAGCGCGGTTTCCCGTCAGTTTCGATCTGTACAGGCGCGCAGTGGATGTGCAGGGCAGGGCAGGTCCCGAGCAGCTCCTGACGGAACGGCTTGCCTACAATCCATTCGCTCCTTCCGCGCATCGAATGCCGGATGGGTCTGTCCTGGTCTCGTTCTCGGACATCGAGGCGCGCGGCGATGCTGGTGTGACCAAGGGACGACTGACGCTCTTCCGGATTTCCGGAGATGCGCCGATGGAGCCTGAGCGCCCTGGGCACCGCGACAGTGACAGCTGACGTGATCGTGTCGTCCGTCATGCCCCTTTCCCGGCAATCCAAGCGGCTGCGCACATGAAGGTCATCCTGCAGTCTGAAAGCGCCGAATGCGGGTTGGCCGCATTGGCGATGGTGGCTGACCACCATGGCCAGCACGGTGGGCTGGCCGTGCTGCGCCAGCGGTTTAATCTTTCGCTGAAAGGGCTGCGTCTGGATCGGCTGGTTCAGATCTCCCAGCAGATTGGCTTTTCGGCGCGCGCGATTCGAGTCGAACTCGAAGAACTGGGGAAGCTGACGACTCCGTGCATACTGCACTGGGACATGAACCATTTCGTGGTTCTGAAAACGGTGCGTGCATCAGGGATCGTCATTTGTGATCCCGCCGTCGGTGAGCGGAAACTCAGCTACCGCGAGGCATCGGAGCACTTTACCGGCGTTGTGCTGGAGCTGACACCGACGGCCGAGCTCAAGCCCGTGAAGCGCGCACCGGCGATCAGCCTGCAGCAATTGACTGGCGCGGTGCGCGGCATGTGGCGCTCGTTGGCCCAGGTTCTGATTCTGTCGCTGGCGTTGCAGGTTTTCGTCGTGCTGGCGCCATTCCTGCTGCAATGGGTGGTGGATCAGGCACTTGTCTCGGCGGATCGTGACATGCTCACCGTCCTCGGGATTGGATTTGGCATCGCCCTGCTTCTGCAGGTTGCAATCAACCTGCTGCGTGGCTGGTCTGTGGTCTATCTTTCCACGCATTTCGGATTGCAGTGGACGAACAATATTTTCGCCCACCTGATGCGTCTGCCGTTGGCATTCTTCGAGAAACGTCACCTTGGTGACATCACCTCACGCCTTGGCTCCATCCGTGAGATCAGGACGGTCATCACCACCAGTTTCGTGGAGGGCATCATTGACGGTCTCATGGCGATCATGACCTTCGCGCTGATGCTCATCTACTCATGGGAACTGGCGATGGTGACGCTGTGTGCCGTGGCCGTCTATGCGGGTGCCCGATCTCTGTCCTACCGTGAGTTCCGTAATCGGACCGAGCAGCAGCTGATGGTCGGTGCCCGGCAGCAGACGCATCTGCTCGAGTCACTCCGCGGTATACAGAGCCTGAAGGTAGCGGGTCAGGAGCCGCAGCGGCGTGCTGCCCACGAGAATCTGATGGTTGACACCGTCAACGAAGAGTTGAGGTTGGCCCAGATGGGCCTGGGCTTTACGAGCATCAACCAGCTGGTGTTCGGCATTGAGCGGATCGCCGTGATCTGGATCGGTGCGTTGCTTGCGATGTCAAATGTGTTCACCGTCGGCATGCTGATCGCTTACCTCGCATACCGGGAGCAGTTTTCGCAGCGTGTCGGCAATCTCGTCGACAAGTGGGTTGAGTTCCGGATGCTGCGCCTGCATGGTGAACGTCTGTCGGACATCGTACTGTCCGAGCCCGAGGATTGCGGAGAGGGAATCGCCCCGGCCTTGCCCGGTGAGATGGGCGTGGAGGTTGAGAATCTTTCCTTCCGCTATGGCAACGGTGAGCCCTGGATATTCCGCAACTGCAGTTTTGTTGTGAAGCCAGGGGAATCGTTGGCGCTCATCGGTGGATCAGGATGCGGCAAGACAACGCTCATGAAGCTCATGCTCGGTCTTCTTGAGCCTACGGAGGGAAGTATCCGCATTGGTGGACAGACGCTGCGCGGCGCTGGCGCTCGGCGCCTGCGTGAAGCCATCGGCGCGGTAATGCAGGATGACCAGCTTTTCGCCGGCAGCATTGCAGAGAACATATCCTTCTTTCAGGGAGCTGCCGAACAGGAGCGTGTGGAGCACGCGGCGCGGCTGGCGGCGATCCATGACGATGTAATGGGCATGCCCATGGGCTATCACAGCCTGATAGGCGACATGGGAAGCACATTGTCCGGCGGGCAGAAGCAGCGGCTTATTCTTGCCAGGGCGCTTTACCGTGAGCCCAGCGTTCTGTTTCTGGACGAAGCGACAAGCCATCTTGATGTCGCCAATGAGCGTCTGGTAAATGATGCTGTCGATAGACTTCGTCTGACGCGGATCATTGTCGCCCATCGCCCCGAGACAATAGAGCGGGCAGATCGGGTGATGGTGGTTGAAAACGCCGACGTCGTGCTGGCGACCCGAGTGCGAGCGAGCAATCTCAGGCTGAAGGCTGCGCAATCATCCGGACAGGTACCGGAGAGCCACTGAGCACGTGGCTTTGGATCCCGTTATCCCTTGATGCTGGATTTGGCTTGCATCAGCGTCGCGTCGCTACCGTTCGTCGGACCATGACTTCCGGGGGTTGACTACAGTTGTCGTCACGCTGACAGTGACGACACGTGTAGTCAAGGGAGTGGTGTCATGCGTGGCAAGACGATCGGGGACCAGGAACTGGCCCTGCTGCAGTACATCGATGAACATGCGCCGGCCAGCGTCGGCGAGGTCGCCAGCGGCTACGGCGAAGCCCGTGGCCTGGCCCGCTCCACTGTGCTGACGATGATGGAGCGGCTGCGCGCGAAGGGGTATCTTCAGCGCCGGCAGCAGGACGGCATCTACCGCTACCAGGCCACCCGTGGCCCGGAGAGCGTGCTGCAGGGTGCCGTGGCCCAATTCGTCGACAACACCCTGCAGGGGTCGGTGTCGCCGTTCGTGGCCTACCTGTCGCAGCGCCAGCAGGTCAGCGACAACGAACTGGCCGAGCTGGAAGCGCTGGTCGCCCAACTCCAATCGCGTCGCCACGAGGGCTGAGCCATGGACACCACGATGCTGATCCCGTTGTTGGAACGGCTGGGCTGGACCAGCCTGCAGACCGTGCTGCTGGTGGCCCTGGTGTACGGCGTGTGCCGCGCGCTGCCGTCGCTGTCGGCGGCGACCCGCTGCCGCCTGTGGTGGCTGGTGTCGCTGCAGGCCGTGCTCGGCCTGTTCTGGAGCCAGCCGCTGCAGCTGGCCTGGTTGCCGGCACCGCAGGCAGTGGCGATGACCGCCACCGATGTGGCTGCCGACATGATCTACCCGCTGGCCCCGGAAGCCTCTGCACAGCTGCTGGCCGCGATGCCGATGCCTGCCGCGGACGTGCCGGCGGTGGCGTGGTGGGCCGTTGCGCTGGCCGCGCTGTGGGTGTCCGGCGTGCTGCTGATGGCATGGCGCACCTTCGGTGAGTGGCGCCAGTGCCGCGCGCTGCTCGCGGCGGCCTATCCCTGCCAGGACGAGGCGCTGGTACAGGCCCTGCAGTTGGCCTCCGAAGCGCACGGCGTGCGCCCTGCACCACGGCTGTGGATGAGCACGCAGGTGGACTCGCCGCAGCTGGTCGGGCCGTTCCGTCCGGTACTGCTGCTGCCGGCCGGCGACAACGCCCTGCAGGGCGATGCGCTGGACCTGGCGCTGACCCACGAGCTGCAGCATCTGCAGCGGCGTGACCTGCAGTGGGGCCTGCTGCCGGCGCTGGCCCAGCATCTGTTCTTCTTCCACCCGCTGCTGCGCCTGTCGGTGCGCGAATACGCCCAGGCCCGCGAGGAAGCGGTGGATGCGGCAGTGGTCGGCCAGCACGGCGCCAGCCGCCAGGCCTATGGTCGCCTGCTGCTGCAGTTGGGCGTGGCACCGCAGCCGCACCTGGGCGTGGCCAGTGCCGCGCCGAGCACCACCAGTCTCAAGCGCCGCCTGATGTCGCTGCAGCCGCGCCGGGCCTGTCCGCGCATCCTGGCGATGGCGTTGACCGCTGTGGTGCTGGTGGTGGGTGTGGCGCCGATGCGCCTGGTTGCCGCGCCGGTGCCGCCGGCACCGCCCGCGCCGCCTGCGGCACCGAAGGCCGTGGTGCCGCCGCCGCCGAAGGCTCCGAAAGCACCGCCCGCACCGCCTTCGTCCGCGCGCGTTCCGGCCGTGCCGGTGGCGCCCGCGCCGCCTGCCGAGCCGGCTGAGGTTGAGGCCTTGTCAGGTCCGGATGATGCAGATGTGGCGGTCGACGTGGATGCGGATGTCGATGTCGATACCGGCATGCACAGTCAACATACGACCTCCCGCACGACCTCCATCACCACCTACGGCCGCCTGGACCTGGGCAAATCGCCGCCGCAGGCCTTCGTGCTGGTCGATGGCGATTCGACCTTCGCCAACGGCGGCATGGACGACGTGACGGTCGCCCGCAGGCAGCTCGGCAAAGGCCCGGCGCTGTGGTTCCGCCAGGGCGACAAGCGCTACGTGGTGCGTGATCCGATGATGATCCAGACCCTGCAGCGTGCCTACAGCGGCGCGGCGGATCTGGGCCGCCAGCAGAGCGAACTGGGCCGCCAGCAGAGTGCGCTGGGTCGCCAGCAGAGCGAACTCGGCAAGCAGATGGGCGAGATGGGCCGCCTGCAGGGTGAGGAGGCACGCCGCATGGCGCTGGCCGCCGCCGAGGCTGCGCGCAGCGCGATGGCAGCGCATGACATCAACCGCGAAGCGGCGGCAGAAGCGGCGAAGGCGGCGCGGGGCGCGACCAACGATGCGGCCGTTGCACGTGAGGCTGCACGTGAGGCCGCCGCAGAGGCACGTCGTGCGATGCAGGAAGTGGACAACGAAACCGCGCGGGCCAGCCACACCCGCGGCATGCAGCGCCTGGCCAGCCAGCAGTCTGAACTGGCCAGCCGCCAGGCGGCGCTGGGCAGCCAGCAGGCCGCGTTGGGTGAACGCCAGGCACGCGTGCATGAGCAGGCGTCGCGGCAGGCGCAGCAGGTGATCGCGCGTGCACTGGCGAGCGGCAAGGCCGAGCGGCTCTGATCGGTGGTGCCGGCCGCTGGCCGGCACCCTCCCCGAGGCCGATCAACCGCAGCTGGCGCGCTCGATCCGGTTCTGACCGTCCACCTGCACGGTCACGCGGTCCTGGCGGAAGTCCATGGTCACCGCCATGCCCGGCTTGACCACCCGCGCGTTGCGCGCGCCGCTGTCGGCCACCAGCTTCTTGAGGGTGGCCTCGTCGGCGGTCTTGCCGGTGAAGGCCTCGAGCGCCTCCGGCCTGCATTCATGCGCGGCGTCGGCCACTGGCGCTGGCGCGGCATCGTGGGTGGTGCTGCTGCCGGCGTGGCTGCAGGCGGCCAGCGGCAGGATGGCAAGCAGGGCAAGGGGGCTGAGGCGCATTGTCGGGCTCCACGCGTGGATGGTGGCGCCAGTGTCACCGCCCTCCCCGTCAGGGCATGTCAACGGGGTTTCACGCTACTGCCCGACCAATGCCAACGTCTCGCGCTCGCGCTGTTCTTCGTGCACCAGCCGCTGCAGCAGCAGGGCCAGGGTCACCACGTCCTGGTGGTTGTGGTCGGCCACCCGGCGCAGGTTGACTGCATCGCCACCACGCAGGAAACGCAGCCATGCGCCCGGGGCTTCCGAGCCGGGCAGGTCGTCTTCGCGCACCACGCGCAGCAGCTGGCGTTCGATGGTGGACAGCTTGCAGTTCTCCCACGTCCCACGATAGCGGCGGCGAGTGGGATAGAGCAGATCGACATGGTCCAGCGCGCTGATCGGGCAACGCTGGCGTGCCAGCCGGTAGCGCGCCTTCAGCAGCGGCGCATCGTAGCTGCGGCCGTTGTAGCTGCAGAACACGGTGGACGGCTGCAGCCAGCGGGCGAAGGTGGCCAGCATCGCGTCCTCGGCGGCCATCGTCGCCATCAGCAGCTGGCGGATGCGCAGGCCTTCGCCGCGTTGCGGGCACACATGCCAGTCGGCGGCCCCGATCATGAAGGCGCGGGTGCCGGTGCCGCCGGCCAGGCCGGTGGTTTCGGTATCGAAGAACAGCAGGTCGAGCGGGGATACGTGTTCGCCTTCGCGGCGGGCGAAATCCAGCGACAGCGGCTGCGACGGAATCGGCTGTGGCTGCAGCGACTCGATCAGGAACAGGCCCGGTGCGATTTCCTCGCCGGGCAGCTGGCGATCCTGCGCGCTGGCGCGTGCCGGCGCGACTCCACCCCGCGAACGCAGGCCGAGCAGGCGATGCAGGCTGCCCACCTCGGGCCGACGCAGCGGTGCGGGGGGCGCAACCGGCGCCGCCGCGCCGGTCGGCTTGTGGCGGATTTCCTGTTCGACCCAGGCGAACACCGAGCGCTCGGCAGGCGGTTGCCGTGCATCGTTGGCGGCCACCGGGGCCGGTGCCGCAGGCGGTGGCCCGGGCACGGCCGGCGTGCTCGCCTTCGGGTCGCCGGCCTGCTTCCGCAGCAGGCGCAGCTTGTCCAGGCTCAGGCTCACGGTGCCAGCAGCTCCATCGGGTCGCGGATGGTCACCACCACGTCGGGCACGTGCTGGCAGGCTTCAGCATCGAACAGATCCAGCACGCGCAACGCCAGCGCACGCGGCGAGGTCTCATCCTCTTCCTGCGCGGCCAGCACCGGGCCGACACAGGCCGGGCAACCGGCCTTGCAGTCGCAGCGCTGCACCAGTTCGCGCGCGCGCTGCACCAGTTCGGCCTGGCGCTGCCACAGCGGCTCGCTGAGGCCAACGCCACCGGGGAAGTTGTCGTACAGGTAAACAGTGGGCACGAACTCCTGCAGCAGCTCGACAACGCCAGGGTCGCCCTCGCTGCCGCGCAGCTGGCCACGGCCGCTCTGGTCGGCGATCGCGAACCAGGAACCATCGCCGTTGCCCACGGACTTCTGCAGGTCACGCGCATCGGCCATCACCGCCACGGTGGCGACGATGTGCAGCGCATACGCCGCGCCGAGGAAACCATCGAGCGCATCCTGCTTGCTGGCGAACGCGCGCAGCAACAGCGCCTGCGGCAGCTGCCACCACACCGCGGTGGTATGCAGTTCCTGGTCGGGCAGGTTCACCGGGCCGTAGCCGATGTTCTCGTGGGTGTAGTAGCGGATCTTCTTGTAGCCGGCGACGCGGCGCACCACGTGCACCTCGCCATGGTGCGAATCGCCACGGCCGGCCACGCTGCCGTCGAAGCGGTCCAGCACCTTGAGCTTGGTGAAGTCGATGCTGTCGGTGTAGTAATCCACATGCGTGCGGGTGACGTAGGCCTTGCGGCCTTCCCAGTCCAGCGTCTCTACCTGGTAGGGCGTGGACTGCACCATGTGGATGGCACCCTCGTACAGGGTGAGTGCGGCAGCGGAATAGTCGACCTCGGCGATGATCTGCTGGCGGCCATCGCTGCGATCGACCACCACGAAGTTGCCATCGGCCACCGCACGCAGGCTGACTGCGTTCGCCGGATAGCTGTCGGCGATCCATTCCCAGCGTTCGCCTTCGCGGTGGATCACCTCGGTTTCAGCCAGCGCTTCCAGGAACACTTCCGGATCGATCGGGCCGAAGCCATCGCCGACCCGGAACGGCAGCTCGAAGGCTGCGCAGCGGATGTGGTCGAACAGGATCAGCGGCTGGTCCGGCGCGATGCGCGCGTGCTCGGGCGAGGCCTCGGCGAAGAAGTCCGGATGCCGCACCACGTACTGGTCCAGCGGCTGCGAGCTGGCCACCATCACTCCCAGTGCCGGCTGCTGGCGGCGGCCGGCGCGACCGAAGCGCTGCCAGGTGGCGGCCACGCTGCCGGGGTAGCCGTTGAGGATCACCACGTCCAGGCTGCCGATATCCACGCCCAGCTCCAGCGCCGAGGTGCTGACGATGCCGTCGATGTTGCCGGCGCGCATCGCACGCTCGGTCTCGCGGCGTTCGGTGGGCAGGTAGCCGCCACGGTAGGCGCGGATGCGCGGCGGCTTGCGCGGGTCGTGGTCGAAGATGTCCTTCAGGTACTTGGTCAGCACCTCGACCATCAGCCGCGTCTGCGCGAACACCAGGGTCTTCAGCCCGGACTTGATCGCAATGCGTGCGATGCGGTTGCTCTGCGAGCGTGCCGAGGCGCGCAGGCCCAGGTCCGGATTGATCACCGGCGGGTTCCACAGCAGTACCTGCTTGGGCCCGCTGGGCGCGCCGGACTCGGTAATGGCGGTGACCGGCGCCTCGATGAGGGCCTCGGCATGCGCCTGCGGATTGCCGATGGTGGCCGAGCACAGGATGAACTGCGGTTGCACGCCGTAGAACGCGCAGATGCGCTTGAGCCGGCGCAGCACGTTTGTGACGTGGCTGCCGAACACGCCGCGGTAGGTATGCACTTCGTCGATGACGATGTAACGCAGGTTCTCGAAGAACTGCGCCCACTTGGTGTGGTGCGGCAGGATCGCCTGGTGCAGCATGTCCGGGTTGGAGACCACGATGTCGCCGTGCAGGCGGATAGCCTGGCGCGCGTCGCCGGGGGTGTCGCCGTCGAAGGTGAAGGCTTTCACCCCCAGATCGCCGGCGCGGTTGAGCTCCAGCAGCTCGGCCACCTGGTCCTGGGCCAGCGCCTTGGTCGGGAACAGGTACAGCGCCTTGGCCTTGTCCTGCATCGCCGCGCTGACCACCGGCAGGGTGTAGCACAGCGACTTGCCGCTGGCGGTGGGGGTGACGATGGCCACGTGCTCGCCGCGCTGGCTGGCCTCCCAGGCCTCGGCCTGGTGGCTGTAAAGCTGCTCGATGCCGCGTGCCCTCAGCGCTGCAGCCAGGGCAGGTGGTACCGCATCGGGAATGGGCGCATAGCGGCCTTCGCGGCCGGGAATGGCGAAGCTGCCGGTGATGCGGTCCTGGTAGCGGCGCTGCAGGCGCGCACTGAGCAGGGCACCGTCGCGGGCGGGCAGGCCGTCGCGGGTAGCGAGCTTCTGCTCGGCATCGGCGGTGCGCTTGGCGAGTTCGTAGGCCATGGAAAGTGGAGCCGGGACGTTTTTCGAGGGGTCACATGGCACCACATTCACGTCTCAGGATGTGAGACATCGCGCGCGAAGGGCGTGAACCGTTCAGTGCCGGACGCGCCGTGAGCGTGATCGGGGGGCGATCTGCACGCCGTTGAGGCGGACAATGACCGCCCAACGGTCGGCAAGCACCACCTCCGCTTCGTTCCAGGCGGCCATGTGGTCGCGTGCAGCGGACGGAAACAGCACGGGAATGCCACCGAGCATGCCATCGTTGAACGGGTGCCTGGGGCGGTAAGCGCCCCCTATGAACGCGCCGCGCAGCAATCGAACCTGATCGTCGTGGACGATGCCCGTCATTGCGCGCAGGGGCGCCAGAGCGGCGTCCTCGTCAGCGTTCAATGTGCGTAGCACGCTGGCCCTGCGCAGCGCACGCAGCCTGCTGCACACGCGTGCCGTCCATTCGGCAACGGCCGCAACCACCATCGCCAGCAGGATTGCCACGCCAACCAGCACTGCCGCGCGCGACATCATCAGGCGACCGGCTGCTGGAGTGAGACGGTGAAGGGAGCTGACATGGGGGTTGCCGTAGCGGGAACAGCACAGGATGCAGGCCCTGCCCCGCGGGGGGAATGAAGTTTGTTGCAAACTTTGGCGGTCCTGGCCGTGCATCGGCCAGGCGTGACCCACCCTGAATGCCCCGGCGGATGCCAACGAAATCTGAAGCCCGCATCCGTATCCTTGTTCACAGGACGCAACCAACAGGGTGGATGGCGGTGGCAGGACGTGGATCGCAGGGCGCACTGCTGGCTGGCCTGTTGCTGGTTGGGTTTGCGCGCGCGCACGCGCAGCAGGCCGTGCCGGTGCCCGATCCCGCGCCCGCTGCCCCCGCAGATGCTGCGGCGGCAACCACCGCGCCGGTGTCCACCACCCCGCCGCAGGACAACGTCACCACCCTCGGCGAAGTGCGGGCGCTCAAGCCCGAAGACGACCAGCCGCTGGACCTGTACCGCTTCAAGAACCCGGTGAAGTTCGGTGACAACCGCTTCAGCCGCGACTGGAGCGAGCCGCCGTCGCCCGAACAGGTCAGCATGAGCGGCGGCTACATCATGATGGGCGTGGTGAAGGGCGTGATGGCGGCGGCCAAGGGGGTCAACAAGCTGACCGGCGGGCCTTCGCAGATCCAGGCAGCGGTCGCGCGGCCACCGCCGGAGCTCAGCGCCGAGCAGCAGCAGCGCGCGCTGCGGTTCTCGCAGCAGCAGGATGCCGGCGACGCGCCTCCGGTGAAGTAACGACGGTATATCCTTCGGCCTTCTCCATGGGGGCGTTGCCATGTTGCTGCGTTCGTTCGTCCTGCTGGCGGCCGTGCTGCCGATCCCTGCCTTCGCTGCCGGCATCGCCGGCGACGGCGCGTGCCGCAACGGTGCATTCCCCTCCGAACAGAGCCAGTTCGCACTGGCGCGGGTGGTGGGCACGCAACGCCTGTACCTGCTCGGTGACATGGACGGCTGCCCGGCCAAGGGCGAGCCTGCCTGCCGGCAGCGCAGCTACGTAGTGAACGGCGATGTCGTGGTGACCGGGCGCGACCTCGGCCGCTACCGCTGCGCGTACTTCCCGAACAGAGTGGGCGGCAGTGCGGGCTGGGTGGAGCGCAGCACGCTGCAGCCGCTGCCGGTGGCGACCCCCTCGCTGCAGGACTGGGTTGGTCACTGGAAGGATGGCGACAATGGCCTGCGCATTTCGGTGCAGGGTGGGCAGCTGCAGGTGGAAGGCGATGCCTACTGGCCCTCGGCCAACCCCACGCCGGAACAGCGCCCGTATGGGCCGAACCTGGGCCAGGTGGAAGCGCGCGCGATCCCTCGCGGTGCGGATGTGGAATTTGCCGAGGACACCTGCAGGGTGCACGTGCATTCACTGGGGGACGTACTGATCGTGTCCGACAACAGCGAGTGCGGTGGCATGAACGTGCGTTTCAATGGCGTGTACCGGCGCGCCGGCAAGCGTTGAAAGAGGGATGAAGGGTGGGACCAGTAGATCCACGCCATGCGTGGATGCTGTCTGCGATCCCATCGCTGGATTCAGCGCCGCCGTTCCAGCCACCACAGCAGCGAGGCGCACAGCACGAACGCCAGCCACCACGGCCAGCGCGATCCTGGCACGGGTTGCATCACTGATGCGTTCGCCGGCGTGCTGGAGACCAACGCCTGAGTAGTCGCATCGATCATTGCCTGCCGATGCAGCGCGGTCGCGGCCTTTGGGTCGAACACATAGCGCCAGACGATGCTGTCGCCATGCTGCAGGCGCTGCCAGCCTGCGTCACGTGGCCACCAGCCGGCGCAGCGCAGGGTCGAGGTCGCGCCATCGACGACCAGCGGTACTCCGTCGCCACCTTCGTTGAAGACCTGCAGCGGCGCCTGCACGCCGCACAGCGTCTGCCGTTCGCCTGCCCAGCTGATCGGCTGCGGTGACCAGAGCGCATCAGCGCTGCCCTGTGCACGCGCCAGCGTGGCCACCACGCTGCTCCACAGTTCGCCGTGGCGGTCGTCGCGCCCGGCCAGCACCCAGCGCCAGCTGTCGGTCATCGGCAGCAGGCCGATGCGGCCCTTGCCAGCCGCGCGCCAGCCGCCGATGGCGGTGCCAGCACGATCCTGCAGAAGCGCGCTGCTGCCCGGCACCTGCAGCGCCAGGACTTCCAGCGCGGGTAGGGAGGCACTGTGCGAACGGCGGTCGGCCTCCTCACCGTAGCCGGTCGGCAACGTGCCGGCGGCGAGTGGGCCGCGTCGTGCGGCGAGGATCGTGCTTTCGCCATCGCCGGGAAGTTCAAGGAGGCGGCTGCTGCCATCGCCCTGCACCGGCAGGCCCAGATCGTGCAGTCGCTGGCGCGCGCTGGCCGAAGGCGCGCCTGCACTGCGCACCAGCACGCCGAGTCCCTCGCGCAGCGCCTGGCGCACGGTGGCCAGCTGGCCTGCACTCAACGCTGCCAGGCTGCGTTCGTCCAGCAGCAGCAGGTCGCTGCGTGCCAGTGTTGCAGCATCGAGCGAAACCGCGCCATCACCCACGCTAAGCCCGGCGCCGGTATCGGCCTGCACCTGCACGCGGATGCCGGCATCGGCGGCCCAGCGGCGCAGGTACTTCAACTCCGCGCCCGGCGCACTGGCACGCACCAGCAGCCGTATGGGGGCGGCCGGCAGGGTCTGCTGCGGCACCGGCGCGCTGTCCACCACATGGCCTTCGGCATCGAGCAGGCGCAGCTGGAACACGCTGCGGCCTTCGGCGCGGGCGATGCCGCTGAGCTTCACGCGCCCGTCCTCGGCAACGTCCGTGCGATCAACCACGCTGTCGGCGGGGTCGAGCAGCTCTGCTTTCGCTTTGGCCACGCCACGCGCCTGTGCCTGGACGTCAAAACGAGCACCGGGAGCGACATCGGCCGGTGGTTGCAGCGCGATCCAGCCACGCGGCTCCGGTGCCGCCTGCCAACGTACATCCGGCGGCAACAACGCATCGCGATCACGTGCGGCCAGACCCGCACCGACCAGTGTCAGTGTGGACGCCGGATGCTGGCGCAGCGCGGTGGCCAGGTCGGGAACGCGCTGTGCGCCGGCCACGTCGGCAGCTTCGGGCAAAAGCAACAGCGGGCCTGCGCTGGCCGGGAGCGCGCCGGCCTTGCCGGCATCGGTTCCGAGCACGACCAGCCCGCCTGCGGGTTGCTGGCGGGTGGGCGGCACCAGGCAGAAATACAGCAGCGCGGCGACGAAGATCTGCAGTGCGATCACGATCCACCGGCGGCCAGGGTGCGCGGTGTTTCCACGCAGCTGGCGCACGCTGGCGATGACCACGATCAGGGCGAGTGCCAGTGCAATCCACAGGTTCACAGCGGAGGCGTTCATGGCTGCGCCTCCAGCGCATCAAGGTAACGCTGCCCCATCGCATCGGCGGCACTGCGCCGCATCGCCTGCGGCAGCGGACGCTGCAGCGCCCGCCACAACTGTGCACGAAGGCGCTGGCGACAGTCGTGGCAACCGGGCTCGATGCGCAGCTGCTCGATGGCCGCAGCCAGATCGAGTGCATCGGGCAGGTAGGCCGCGTTGCGCTGCTGCCAGGTCGCGAGCGCATCCAGATCCGGCGCGCCGGTGTCGTCGCCGAGACGCTGCCAGGCTTCGACGATGGCCGGATCGGGCGGGGTGCGGGCGGCCAGCGGCAGTTCACGACTGGCCAGCCCGGCACGGTCACCGCCGAGGCGGCGGCCTTCATCGATCGGTGGCAGCTCCGGTCCGACCCGGGCCAGGTAGATGCGCTCGGCCTGCTGCACCTGCTTGATGAAGCCCAATGCCTTGTAGGCGAAGGGTAATGCCTGCTCCGGTCGGCCCTGGCGCAGTTCGCCTTCGGCCGACCACATCTGGTCAAGCGCCGCCTTCAGCGTGGCGCGGGTCTGCGGGTCGAGCAGGGTGGCCGCTTCGGCATGGTCGTGGGTATGCCCATACTCGGAGAGCACATCGGTGGCGCTGCCGAACACCGGTGGCGTATCGGCGTTGGCAGACTTGCCGCCGTGATCGTGGCCATGCTCATCGTGCGCTCCGGCCTCGGCACCATGGTCGTGATCGTGGTCGTCTGCGGCGGGCGTATCGCTGGTGGGCAGGTCGCTGGTCGGCGGCGGCTTCGGCGCACCCTCGCTTTCCTCGCCCAGGAACTGGCCGTAACGCAGGCGCAGGATGCGCTGGTCGACACCGATCGCATCGCTGCGCTTCACGAAGTCTTCGGCAGCCAGGCCGCGGCGCTGCCGGATCAAGGCTTCGGCATCGATGATGATCTGCCGCTGGCTGCGGAAGTAGGCCGGCAGGGTTTTCTTGATGCGGCCTTCCAGTTCGGCACCGAGTGCCACCTCGGCGCTGGGCAGGCGCAGGATCACGCTGCTGCTGCGCCCGGTCTGCGCCGTCGGCGCATGGTTGTCGCGCACTTCCAGCTGCGCGATCACATCGTTGCCGGGTTGCGCGCCCAGCGCGGCGAGGTTGAGCGTATGCGCGAAGCGGCGTGCAGTCGGTTCGCCGCTGCCGGTGAGGCCGACGCTGCGCCTCACGAAGGTGATGTTCTCGCCGCTGCCCTGGGTGGTGGTGATCGACAGCGTTGCCTGCGCGGCCACGCCATAGTCGTCGCTGGCCTCGAAGCGCAGCGCCCACTGGCGCTGCCCGGGCGTGCCCAGCACAAGGCTGGCGGCCGGTTCCAGCACGTGCACGCTGGGTGCACGGTCGGCGACCACGTCCAGCCGATACAGACGGGCTTCGGCCAGCGCCGGTTCGCTCACCACGCGGTACAGCGCCGGCGCGCGCGCCACATCGTGGGCCTGCCATTGTCCGTCCTGCGCGCTCAGCGGCAGGCGTCGGCCATCGTGGAACTGCAGCCAGGCCTTGTCCGGCGCACGGTCGAAGCGCAACGACCACGACAGCCGGCTGTCGGCGGCCACCTTGGCATCCAGCGCATTCCGGGTGAGCGTGGCCTGGCCGGTATAGGCCGGCGCGTCGATGCGCAGGCGGGTGGACTGCAGGCGCAGTGGGCCTGCGGCGGCAGCGCTGCCTTGCGCTGCAGGCGCAACGGCCGCGGGGCGGGCGTTCGTGCGCGGCCAACCCAGTGCCAGCAGCGCGATGGCCAGGCCCGCGATCCAGCACAGTGCCAATGCTCTGCGCGGCCAGCGCGGTCGCAGCTCCGGCATGCTGCGCTCCAGCGTGGCCAGCACGTGCGAGCGTTGGCGCTGCTGCAGCGGATTGAGCCTGGTGGCCTCGGCGAACAGCAGGTCAGCGCTGTCCTCGCTGGCACCGCTGCCATCGAGCTGGCGCTGCAGCCATTGCCGGTCCAGCTGGCGGGCACGTGCGGTGGCGAAGGCCGCGCAGGCGAGAAGGCCGACCGTGCCGACCACGCAGGCGACATCGAAGCCGGCCAGGCGCAGCGCCAGTACCGTTGCGGCCAGCGCCCACGGCAGGCCCAGCAGCAGGGTGATGAGCGCACGGCGGCGGCGCGCGCGTTGCCAGGCGTGCTGCAGGGTGTTCATGCGGCCACCCTGCGTTGGGCACTGCTGGCCATCCAGCGTTCCAGCGCGAACAGCAGCACGATGGCCAGCAACAGCCAAGGCGTCGGCTCACGCGGCGGTGGTGTTACAGCAGGCAACGCGGCCCGGTGCGGCGCCTGGTCACGTGCATCGCCCAGCCGCGGAGCCGTGGGCGGCTGTAGCGCCAGCAGCAGGGCACGTGGCAACTGCGGATCGCGCAGCGCAGCGTTGCTGGCGGCATTCCAGTCGCCGGGCAACGACAGCAGTTGGCCTTGGCCGATGCGTTGCTGCCATAGCAGCGGTACGCCCTCGGCGTCGCGCAACAGGATGCGGGCGCTGGCAGCAGGCTTGCCGGCACTCATGACAAGACCGCCGTCGCGCAGCCACGCCTGCCAGTTCGCCGGCAGTGCATCGTTGCGGCTCCACACGCCAATCTCGCCGCGTTCGGGCACAACATCCTCCGCCAAGGGCGAGGGCAGTGCCTGCACGCCCCACGCGCGCTGCAGTGCGTTCAACCAGTGCTGGGTAGTGGCGGATGCCTCGCCGTGCACGCGTAGTCGAGGCAGTGCCACTGCCGTCTGCGGCGGTGTGACCGGCATCGGCTGCGTGTGCCATTGCACGTCGCGCGACAGCTGCAGGCGGGCGCCATCCAGGCCAGGCAAGGGATCGGGAACGTGCACGGTCAACGCGGTGCCCGCGGGCAGCTGTGCGTCCAGTTCACGCAACAGGCTGGGCAGCGATGCGCTGGATACCGGTGGCGCATGATCGATGGCGGGGAAGCCGGGTGCCAGCCAGTGCCAGTTGCCCTCTTCGGCGGTGTCGCGCAGTGCGGTCGCGTCCAACCCCGGTGCCACGACCGTCCACGCCGCGGGGAGCGGGGCAGGGCCGGTCAACGCTGGCCGCGCCAGCAACAGGGCCAGCGCGGCCAGCAACAGCAGGCGCACCAGCAGCAGCGGCCAATCATCAAAGCGGATGCGCTGGCGCGGCCGGATCTGTGTGCGCAACCAGCGCAGCGCAGCGAAATCCAGCGGCGTATACGGATGGCGCCGGGCGAGGTGGATCAGCAGCGGCAGCAGCCAGGTGGCCAGCGCCGCCAGGCCCAGCGGGAACAACAGGTTCATGCGCCGCTCCCACGGCCGAACAGCGCCTGCAGCGGTTGGTCCAGCGGCTGGTCGAGCCAGCCGCTGGCATGGGCGATGCCCCCGGCCTGCAGCCGCGCCTGCAAGGCGGTGCGTGCAGCGGCAAAGCGCTGCAGGTAGTCGGCGCGGATCGCCGCGCCGTCGCCCAGCAGTTCGTCGCCGGTTTCGGGATCGCGGAAACGATGGCCGGCATCAAACGGGAAATCCCGCTCGTCGGCCGTCAGGATCTGCAGCAGCCCCACCTCGCGGCGCGCGCTGGCCAGCTGTTCCAGCAGGACGATGCCCGCCTCATCGAAACCATCGCCGATCGCCAGCAGCAGGTCGCCCGGGCGCACGCGCTCCCACAGCGGGCGCAGTCGATCGGCGGCGGGCCAGCTGCCGCGCGCCTGCAGCGCATGCAGCTGCAGATGTACCCGGTCGCGCTGTCGCGCACCGCTGGCGGCAGGCACCAGTTGAAGCCCATCGCCATTGATCACCAGCAGGCCAAAGCGGTCACCCTGCTGCAGGGCCAGTTCGACCAGGCAGGCGGCCACGCCGCGCATATGGTCCAGGCGCGTGCGCTGCGGTGCTGCGCGATCGGCCTGGCTGGCCGAGGCGGTGGCATCGAGCAGCAGCCAGGCCGTGATCGGGCTTTCGCGTTCCGATTCGCGCACGAAGAAGCGATCCGAACGCGCGTACAGCTTCCAATCGATCTGGCGCAGCTCGTCACCCGGCTCGTAGGCACGGTACTGCGCGAACTCAAGGCCGGCGCCGCGGCTGCGGCTGGCATGCTGGCCGATGCCGCTGGCACCACTGGCCAGGCGTGGCCGCAGGCGCAGCATGCGCAGGCGCGCACGCAGTTCCGGTGGCAACGTCAGCGGCATGCCTGCACTCACGCCTGGATCAACCCGGGAACGGCACGGCCTGCAGCAGGGCGGCGACCACGTCGTCGGCACGCTTCTGCTCGGCCTCGGCGGCGAACGACAGCAGCAGGCGGTGGCGCATCACCGGTGCGGCCAGCGCCTGCACATCCTCGCGGGTGGCAGCGAAGCGGCCCTGCAGCAGGGCGCGTGCTTTCGCCGCGAGCACCAGCGACTGCCCGGCACGCGGGCCGGCACCCCATTTCACCCACTGGTTGATCGCGGCCGGCGCGCCATCGCCGGGCCGGCTGGCGCGCACCAGGCGGGTGATCCAGGCCAGCACGTCGGGGCTGACATGCACCTGGCGCACCGCGGCCTGCAACGTGATCACCGCCTCGGCGTCCATCACCTTCGGTACCGCGTCGGTGGCGCCGCCGGTGGTCTGCTCCAGGATCTGCCGTTCCTCGTCCTCGCTGGGGTAATCCACCAGCACGTGCAGCAGGAAGCGGTCCAGCTGCGCTTCCGGCAGCGGGTAGGTACCCGCCTGTTCGATCGGGTTCTGCGTGGCCAGCACGAAGAACGGCGCAGGCAATGCGTAGGTGGTGCCGGCGTAGCTGACCGTGCGTTCCTGCATCGCCTCCAGCAGCGCGGCCTGGGTCTTGGGCGGGGTGCGGTTGAGTTCGTCGGCCAGCAGCAGGTGGGTGAAGATCGGGCCCTGCTGGAAGCGGAAATGGCGATGGCCGGTGCCGTGGTCTTCTTCCAGCAGTTCGGTGCCGAGGATGTCGCTGGGCATCAGATCGGGCGTGAACTGCACGCGCCGGAACTGCAGCTCCAGTGCCTGCCCCAGCGAGCGCACCAGCAGGGTCTTGCCGAGGCCTGGCGCACCTTCCAGCAGGCAATGGCCGCCGGCCAGCAGGCCGATCAGCAGCTGTTCGACCACGCTGTGCTGGCCGACCACGGCACGGGCCAGGGCGCCGCGCAGCGCATCCAGGCGCGGCAGCAGGGAATCGAGGTCGGGGGTGGTCATGGGCGTGCAGGTCCTGTCAGTTGTTCAGCGCGTACATCACGATGTTGACGCCGAAGCGGGTGTTGTCTTCGGCCAGGAAACGCTTGTTGCGCCAGTCGTAGTCCCACTCGCAGCCGTAATCCTTGTTGCTGTAGAGCAGGCCCAGGCGGCCATCGACCTCGATGCCCTTCAGGTAGTCGTGCACCAGGTCATCGCCCCAGCCGTTGAGCTCGAAGCTGGTGGCGGGCGGGCCGTCCGGGAAGCGGAAGAAACTGCGGTACAGCGCGTGGCTGCTGGGCAGCTTCTGCAATGCCTTCGGCCCGAACAGGCGGCCCATCTGCGCCTCGAACGAGGTGGCGAACAGGCCATCGATGTCGTGGTTGCAGTCGTCGACGAACACGAAGCCGCCATTGCGCACGTAGCGCACGAAGTTCTGCCGCTCGGCGGCGTTGAACTCGACCAGCGTGTGCCCGGCCAGGTAGCAGAACGGCGCTTCCAGCATGCGCGGGTCGGCCAGTGCCACCACGTGCTCCTGCGGGTCCACGCGCAGCGAGGTGTAGTCGATCAGCGAGGTGATCAGGTTGGACGGCATGCGCGCGTCCACGTCCCAGTCACCGGAGTCGTACTGCAGGCGGGTGAACCAGAAGTCGTAGCGCGAACTGCGCGGGCCTGCCTGCGCCCAGGCCGGCAGCGCCGCCGCCGAAGCGGCAGCGGCCAACCAGCGCAGGCAGGCCCGGCGATCCATCAGACGGCGTCGGACAGCGAGGTGAAGGTGAAATCGCGCAGCTTCATCGGCGGAATCATCATCACATAGCTGGATTCATCACCGGCCACGCGCACCGGCTTGCCCAGCTCTTCGATGTTGTTGAGCATGATCACCGGCGACTCGTTGAACCGGAAGTTCTTCACCGGGTGCTTGATCTGGCCGTTCTCGATGTAGAAGGTACCGTCGCGGGTCAGGCCGGTCAGCAGCACGGTCTGCGGATCGACCATGCGGATGTACCAGGTGCGGGTGACCAGGATGCCCTTCTGGGTGCCACGCACCAGCTCGGCGGTGCTCTTGTCGCCACCGCTCATCAGCAGGTTGCCCGGGGTGGCCTTGGCGGTCTTGCCCTGCTTCTGGGCCCAGAAGCGCGAGTAGTCCAGGTTGGCGATCTTGCCGTTCTCGATGATCGCCATGCGCTCGCGTGGCATGCCTTCGCCGTCCCACGGCAGCACCGGTGCATCCGGATGCCATGGGTCGGCGATCATGGTCACGCGCGGGTCGTAGACCTGCTCGCCCAGCTTGTTGCCACCGCCCTTCTTCGACAGGAAGCTGCGGCCTTCATCGGCCGAGCGTGCACTGAAGAAGTTCATCATGAAGCTGATCAGGCCCGCGGCCGCCGCCGGTTCCAGGATCACCGTGTACTTGCCCGGCTCCAGCGCCTTGGCTTCGGCCGATTCGGTGGCCTTGCGCATGGCGATGCGGATGTCCTGGTCGGCCTTGAAGTCCGCCGCGTCTTTCAGGTTGCGGCCGACCCAGCCCGAACCGCGGCCGTCTTCGGTGCGCACCGTGCAGGTGTAGTCGAAGCTGGTGGTGCGCTGGTAGGCGAAATTGCCGTTGCTGTTGGCGGTGGCCTGGAAGCCCTGGCCATCCTCGAGGAAGCCGGCGGCAATCAGGCCATGCCCGCGGCACGGCGCGATCGAATCGGCGGCAACCTTGGCACGGAACGCCGGATCAATCGCCGCGGTGGATTCGCTGAAGGTCGGGCTGGCGCGGTAGCTCTGCTTGCCGATGGCCGGCATGAACTCCGGGTTTTCCGGTGCCAGGCGCGCCAGGTCTTCGGCACGGCGCACCACCCGTTCCAGCGCGGCGTCGTCGAACTCGTTGATCGAGGCGGTGCCGACGCGCTTGCCGAAGGCAACGGTGACCGCCAGCTCGGTGTTGTCGACGATGCCACTGGTGGAGACATTGTTCAGCGCGAAACGGATGTTGCCGCTGATCGCGCCGGCCAGCACGGCAGTGCACTCATCGGCCTTGGACAGGGCGATGACCTTGTCGAGGATGGCCTTGGCCTGGGCTTCGGTGAAGATACTCATGGTGTAAGGGCTCCTGACCGGTCAGCCGAGGCTGCGTGCGGTATTGATGACGTTGATGCCGTTGAAGCGCGCGGTCGACGAACCGTGCGAGACCGCCGAGACCTGGCCCGGCTGGCCCTTGCCGTCGAAGAACGAACCGCCCAGGCGGTAGTCGCGCTCGTCGGCCACGGCGGTGCAGGCATTCCAGAATTCCGGCGTGCGGATCTGGTAGGCCACGTCTTCCAGCATGCGGGTGATCTGGCCGTTCTTGATCTCGTAGAACAGCTGGCCGCCGAACTGCGCGTTGTAGCGCTGCTGGTCAATCGAGAACGAACCGTCACCGATGATGTAGATGCCGTTTTCCACGTCCTTGATCAGGTCCGGCACGCTCAGCGGCTGCTTGCCCGGTGCCATCGACACGTTGGCCATGCGCTGGAACTGCACGCTGGACCACGAGTCGGCATAGCAGCAGCCGTCGGACTCGGTCTTGCCGAGGATGTGGGCCTGGTCGCGGATGGTCTGGTAGTCCACCAGCTTGCCGTTGCTGATCAGGTCCCAGCGCTTGCACTTCACGCCTTCATCGTCGTACGCCACCGCGCCGAGGCTGCCCGGCTGGGTCTTGTCGGCGAAGATGTTGACGTGCTCGCTGCCGTACTGGAAGTGCTGTTCGCGCTTGTCCAGGGTGGCGAAGCTGGTGCCGGCATAGTTGGCTTCGTAGCCGAGCACGCGGTCCAGTTCCAGCGGGTGGCCGATCGACTCGTGGATGGTCAGCCAGGTGTGCGACGGGTCGAGCACCAGGTCGTACTTGCCCGGCTTCACCGACGGTGCCTTCAGCTTCTCCTGCGCCTGTTTGGCGGCGGCGATGGCGTCCTCCTTCATGTCATAGGAGGTGCTGTAGTTGACCACGCCGTTCGGGCTGACCACCTTGCCGGCGGCGGCGCCATCGAGGTACTCGTAGCCCAGGCCCATCGGCGAGGACAGGCCCTCGCGGGTACGGAACTTGCCGCTGGCCTTGTCGATCGCGGTGATCGTCATCGGTGCCCAGATGCGATGCACGTCCTGGTCGATGTAGGAGCCATCGGTGGAGGCGAAGTACTTCTGCTCGTTGACCAGGAACAGCATCGAATTGACGAAGCTGGCACCGGCGCCCATCGCGGCGGCGTTGACATCCAGCAGCAGGTCGACCTTGTCCTTGATCGGCACCTCCATGGCGTTCTTGCGGATCGGCGTGCGCCAGCTCACCTCGCCCACGCCCGGCGCCTTGGCCAGCTGCACCGGTGCGGTCTGCACGCCGGCATTGGCCTTGGCGATCGCTGCCGCCTGCTGCGCGGCCCTGGCCACGTCGGCGGTGCCCAGCGCATTGGTGGCGGCGAAGCCCCAGGCACCGTTGACGATCACGCGGATGCCCACGCCGGTGGACTCGGTGTTCACCACGTTCTGCACCTTGTCCTCGCGGGTGATCACGAACTGGCGCAGGTAGCGGCCGATGCGCACGTCGCAGTAGGTGGCACCGGCACTGCGCGCGGCCTGCAGGGCGGCGTCGGCCAGGCGTTTCTTCAACGCCGGGTCGAGGCTGGACTGCAGCTGCTCGGCGGCGATCACCTTGCCGAAGAAGGAGGGCACGATCAGCCCGCCCGCGGTAAGCCCGGTCAGGGCCAGGAAGTCACGTCTTTGCAAGGCTGCTCTCCATGTCGAAGGATGGGTGGCTCAAGCGCCGAGACTGCGCGCGGTGTTGATGATGTTGATGCCGTTGAAGCGGGTGGTGGACGAACCGTGCGAAACCGCCGAGACCTGGCCGGGCTGGCCTTTGCCATCGAAGAACGAACCACCCAGGCGGAAATCGCGTTCATCGCAGATGGCGGTGCAGGCGTTCCAGAACTCCGGCGTGCGGATCTGGTAAGCCGCGTCCTCGACCATGCCGGCGATCTTTCCGTCCTTGATCTGGTAGTACAGCTGGCCGCCGAACTACGCGTTGTAGCGCTGCTGGTCGATCGAATACGAACCGCGGCCGTGGATCCAGATGCCGTTCTCCACGTCCTTGATCATGTCCTCGACGCTGAGCGGCTGCTTGCCCGGCGCCAGCGAGACATTGGCCATGCGCTGGAACTGCACGCTGGCCCAGGAATCGGCATAGCTGCAGCCGTGCGATGCGTCGCGGCCGAGGATATGAGCTTCATCGCGGGTGGCCTGGTAATCGACCAGGATGCCGTCGCGCACCAGGTCCCAGCGCTGGGTCTTCACCCCTTCGTCGTCATAGCCGACCGCGCCGAGGCTGCCCGGCTGGGTCTTGTCGGCGAAGAAGGTGACGATGTCGCTGCCCCAGCGGAACCCTGCATCGCGCTTGTCCAGCGTGGCGAAGCTGGTGCCGGCGTAGTTGGCTTCGTAGCCGAGCACGCGGTCCAGCTCCAGCGGGTGGCCGACGTTCTCGTGGATGGTCAGGAACAGGTTGGACGGGTCCAGCACCAGGTCGTACTTGCCGGGCTTCACCGACGGCGCCTTCAGTTTCTCGCGTGCGTGGCGGGCAGCGGCGATGGCGTCCTCGACCGGGTCGTAGGAATCGCGGTAGGCGGTGATGCCACCGGGCAGCTGGACCTTGCCGCGCGCATCACCCTCGAGGAACTCGTAGCCCATGCCCATCGGCGAGGACAGGCCGGCGCGGGTGCGGAATTTGCCGCTGGCCTTGTCGATGGCGGTGGCGGTGAACGGCAGCCAGATGCGGTGGATGTCCTGGTCGATGAACGAGCCATCGCTGGAGGCGAAGTACTTCTGTTCGTTGACCAGGAACAACGTGGAATTGATGTAGTCGGCACCCGCATTCAGCGCGGCGGCGTTGAGCGCCAGCAGCAGCTCGACCTTGTCCTGGATCGGCACTTGCATGGCATTGCGGCGGATCGGCGTCTGCCAGCGCACCTCACCCACCGACGGCGTCGGTGCCAGCTGCACCGGACGGGTCTGGATGCTGGCGTTGGCGCGGGCAATCGCAGCGGCCTGCTCGACCGCCGCGCGTACCGCCGCCTCGGTCTGTTGATGGGTGGCGGCGAATCCCCAGGCACCGTTGACGATCACCCGCACGCCCACGCCGGACGACTCGCGGTTGGTGACATTGCCGACCTGGTGCTCGCGGGTGATGACCGACTGGTTGAGGTAGCGGCCGATGCGGACGTCGCAGTAGCTGGCCTTGGCGTTGCGCGCGGTGGCCAGGGCGACCTCGGCCAGGCGCCGGCGCTGGGCGGTATCGACCGGGGCCAGCAGCTGCTCGGCCGCGATGGCACGGGAATGCGGCAGCAGCAGGCCGGCCAGGCCCAGACCGGAAACAGCCAGGAACTCACGTCGTTGCACAGCGTTTCTCTCTCTCGCTTGCGTGCGGCCGGCAACAGGCCGAGCCGATCACGTCAACCCCTCGACTTTCGCCAGCGCAGCACGTCCGGGCAAGTGACTGCAGTCATGGTTGGGGAGGGTTTCGGCAGGGCTTGCAGCCCTGCACCCGCCGAATCAACGCCAACGTCAAAAGCTGGCATTCCGAGGGGTGGCGGGGCGGTGTCGGAGTGCGGGGACGCCGCAAGTACGTCCGTGTAGGCTTGGCAGCCGCATCCATGCGGCTGACACCCCGCACTCCGACACCGCCCCGCCTCTGACAGATTCCCTGTGCTGTTGGTAGGTGTCGACCTTGGTCGACACATCTGTCAGATATCGAAATGAATCGAATGAGATCTGACAGATCTCCGGAAATTGTCGAAGGGGGATGGGTCCGGTTGCGGGGGTGTCCGCGGCATGGATGCCGCGGCCAAGCCCCCAAGGACGGGTTTACGGCGTCCCCCGCAACCGGACCCATCCCGCCATCCCACAGGAAGCCCGATTCTGCCTTTGCTGTTGCTCCGGCTCCGGCTCCGGCTCCGGCTCTGGCTCTGGCTCTGAGCAGGTGCAGGGCGCAGCCCTGCTCAGTCATCCCCCCTCGTGCACAATGGAGCCGACCCCGCCTGGACACCGTCCTGATGTCGAGCAAGCCGTATTCAGAAGCCTGCGAGCGCAACCGCGAACCGATCGCCACCGCACTCGACCCGTGGATGGGCGACCGCCACCGGCTGCTGGAGATCGGCAGCGGCACCGGCCAGCACGCCGCGTTCTTTGCCGAGCGCTGGCCGTGGCTGCGCTGGCAGCCCAGTGATCATCCCGACCACCTGCCTGGCATCGAGGCATGGCGCGCCGAAGCGGCCTTGCTGAACCTGTTGCCGCCGCTGGCGCTGCAGGTGGAACTGCCGCCGGCACCCGGCCTGAGCTTGCCGCAGGGCAGCACATTCGACGCCGCGTTCAGCGCCAACACGCTGCACATCATGGGCTGGGAACACGTGCAGGCGCTGTTCTCCGCGCTGCCACCGGTGCTGCGCCACGGCGCGCTGCTGGCGGTGTACGGCCCGTTCAACTACGGCGGCCGCTACACCAGTGACAGCAATGCGCAGTTCGATGCCTGGCTGAAAGCGCGTGATCCGCGCAGCGGCATCCGCGATAGCGAAGCGGTGCACGCGCTTGCTGCCGACAACGGGTTCACCCGACTGGGCGATGTGGCGATGCCGGCCAACAACCGCCTGCTGCTGTGGCGGCTGGGCTGAATCGCGGGTAGTGGCGGGCGG
>NZ_JASJSU010000034.1:18173-46457 GCF_030237045.1 Stenotrophomonas maltophilia group sp. Smal17 | reverse complement strand
CAGCGGCTGGGCCGGGCCCCGGAGGGGGTTCACGGCGTCCCCCGCGAACCCACCCCGCCCGGCCAGGCGCGGCTTTTGATGTTCACGGCCAACCCGCCACGAGGGGCAGCGCCGTTCGCGGGAAACCCCTCAGTCGTCCGCGGACACCGTCCGCCCCGACGCCCACGCCCGCAGCGCCTCCACCTGTTCGGCCATCAGCACCGACAGCGGCCGCGTGGCGCGGATCTCGCTCATCAGCAGCTCGGTGTCCAGCGGCCGGCTTTCCGCATGCGCTGCATACAGGCCGGCCACGATCGCCTGTTCGATCTCGGCACCGGAAAAACCGTTCGCCGCTGCGGCCAGCGCCGGCAGTGCGAAGTCATCGGCGTTGAGCTGGCGCCGGCCCAGGTGCAGCCGCAGCAGTTCCACGCGGACGTCCGGGGTGGGCAGGTCGACGAAGAAGATCTCGTCGAAGCGGCCCTTGCGCAGCAGTTCGGCCGGCAGTTCCTGTACCTGGTTGGCGGTGGCGACGATGAACACCGGCGCCTTGCGCTCGGCCATCCAGGTCAGCAGGTAACCGAGCACGCGGCGCGACACGCCGCCGTCCTCGCCACCGGTTGCCAGCCCCTTCTCGATCTCGTCCATCCACAGCACGCACGGTGCCAGCTGTTCGGCCGAGGCCAGCGCCTGGCGCAGGTTGGCCTCGGTCTCGCCGTGGTACTTGTTGTACAGCGCGCCCACGTCCAGGCGCAGCAGCGGCACGCCGAAACCGGCGGCGGTGGCCTTGGCCAGCATCGACTTCCCGCAGCCCTGCACGCCCAGCAGCAGCATGCCGCGCGGCGGGTCCAGCCCGGCCGGTGCCGAGCCGGCGATGAACGCCACCCGCCGCTGGTTGATCCAGCGCTTGAGCCGGTTGGCCCCGGCCACGTCGCCGAAGCGCGCGCTGTCATGCTCGAAGAACAGGTGCCCGCTGCGGTTGAGCAGCTCGAACTTCAGCCGTGCCAGCTGCGGCAGGTCGTCGTCGCGCAGCGCGCCGTCGGCGTAGATCAGCTGGCGCGCGATGCGCCGGGCATCCACCAGGCTCAGGCCCTGCAGGTTCTTCAGGATCTTCTTCACCGCTTCGCTGTCGACTTCCACGCGGCGTCCGCCGTGCTCGCGCGCATAGGCGTCGGCCTCCTCGCGCAGCATCTTCAACAGCGCGTTGGCATCGGGCAGGCGCGGGTTGAAGCGCACCGCCAGCGCTTCCAGCTCGGCCGGCAGTTCTACCTTGGCACCGATCAGCACCAGCACGTGCGGCTCGCTGTGGCGGCGCTGGATCAGGTCGCGCAGCGCGCGCTGGTGGCTGGCATAGCCTAGGTAGGGGTGGAAATCGAGCAGCAGGTAGACCCCGCGCTGATCCGCCTGGCGGATCATCTGCAGGGCTGCGCTGGCATCGGGAGGACCGACCGGCGGGTCTTCGCTGTCCAGGTCGATGCGGCGCAGGCCCTCGGTGATCGACCAGCGGTGCAGCGCCCGCCACACGTGCATCAGCGTCTGCCGGAACAGCTCGACGATGCGGCCCTCGTCCTGGGTTTCGATCACGATCAGGGGGGTATTGGCGCGGATCAGTGCGCTCAGGTCCTGCAGCTCGCTCATGCCGGTTCGATCCTTCGGGGGCGCCACGATAGCAAAGCCAAGCGGTACAGGTTCAGCGCGGCGCTACCTCCCGTCACCACCGCCGGTGTACGCTCGGGGCACGTACCCGGAAGCGAGGCTGGCATGAAGACGATCCTGGTGGCCGGTTCCAAGGGCGGGGTGGGCAAGACCACCGTCGCCACCCACCTGGCCGCGTACGCGGCATTGCAGGGCAAGGCCACGGTGATCGCCGATGCCGACCCGCAGGGCTCCAGCACCCGCTGGGCGCAACGGCGTGCCGGGCTGGAAAGCGCGGTGCTTCCCATCGACGTGCATCGCAAGAAGCACTGGGCGCAGAAGCTGCCCGACGGCACCGAAACCGTCATCATCGATGCGCCTGCGGGGGCATTGGCCGACGATATCCCCCATTTCCTTGACGCTGCCGACGCGGTGGTGGTGCCGGTGCTGCCTTCGGCGCTGGACATCGAGGCCATCGTCGGTTTCCTCAACAGCCTGGCCCAGAACCCGCGGGTGCACAGCCGCAAGCTGCCGGTCGGCCTGGTCCTGAACCGTACCAAGCCCTGGACCCAGACTTCGCAGCAGGCCCTGCAGATGCTGGCCGAATGGCCCTACCCGGTGGTCGCGCAGCTGCGTGACAGCCAGAGCTACGTGGTCATGACCGGCCTCGGCCGCAGCCTGTTCGACTACCGCTCGGCCCAGGTGCGCGAACACCAGGCCGATTGGGAGCCCCTGCTGTCGTGGCTGAAACTTTGATATCGGCGTCACTTTTCCTGATGCATCCTCTTCTTCATGGAAACCCGCGATGCGTGAACTGATCCTGCTGCGCCATGCCCATGCCGAACCGGCCACCCCCGGCCAGGCCGACCTCGACCGGCCGCTGTCGCCGGTGGGGCTGGCCGAAGCCGAAGCCGCCGGCAAGTGGCTGAAGGAAAACAACCTGCTGCCGGACTGCGTGCTGTGCTCGCCGGCGCGGCGCACCCGCGAGACCCTGGAAGCCGTCCTCGGCACCATCGGCTACGTCGAGAAGCGCCTGGAAGACCGCATCTACGAAGCGACCCCCGGCACCCTGGCGGCTCTGGTGGATGATCGCCGTGACCTCGACCGGGTGCTGATCGTCGGCCACAACCCGGGCCTGGAGCGCCTGGTGGCATTGATGACCGAGGGCAGCAGCAGCGACTACCGCGGCATGCCGCCGGCCGGCATCGCCGTGCTCGGCTTCCCGCGTGAGTCTGCGATTGAACCGGGCGTGGCCAGCCTGAACGCGTTCTGGTGGCCGTGATCCGATGAGCCTGGCGCGGCGCGGCCGCTTGCTGCTGCCCGCGCTGCTGGCACTGGGCCCGGCCTGGGCCGTGGTGCCGCCGCCGACCCCGTTGCCGCCGGTGGCGGCCGAAGCCCCGCGCATGCTGCGCCTGGATACCGTGCGTTCGCAGATCGGCTTCGAGGTGCGCACCCGGTTCGGGCAACGCATCGAAGGCGTGTTCCCGCACTTCGAGGGCCGCATCGAGATCCTTTCCGATGGCCGGCACCAGGTGCACCTGAAGATGTTCACGCGCTCGGTCGAGATCCCGGGCAAGGCGCGCTATACCGGCTGGATGCGGGGCGAGGAATTCTTCGATGCCGGCCGTCATCCGGTGGTCGAGTTCGACTCGCTGCCGTACTGGCCGGAGACCGTGGAAAACGGGGGCGACATTGATGGCCGCCTGACCCTGCGCGGGATCAGCCACCCGGAGAAACTGAAGGTCGAGAAGGCGGAGTGCGCCCGACCCGGCTATGATTGCGACGTCGTCAGCCGCGGTACCGTGCAGCGAGGCCGGTATGGCATGGACAGCTGGCAGCTTGCCTTGAGTGACCGAGTGACCTTCGTATTGCGTGCGCGCCTGAGCGAGGCGCCGAAACCGTGAACCTCCTGCTGCGTGTACTGGCGCTGGCAACCGTGTTGCTGGGCAGTGGTTGTGCATCGCTCTCGCATGCCGAGCGCGACCGGGCCGAAGCGATCGCCGTGCAGGCGCGCTCGGCCGTGGTCGATTGCCAGCGTGCCGACCGCTGCGCACAGGACTCGCCGCTGCGGGCGCTGGCCGGCCGCGCGTTCACCGAATCCACCCCGGAACGGCCGCGCCACTACGCGACCCTGCTGGATGAAGGCGAAGGTGCTCTGGTGGCGCGCCTGAACCTGCTGCGCAGCGCCACCCGCAGCATCGACCTTCAGACCTACATCTTCGACAAGGACGACAGCGCCCGGCTGGTCATCGACGAGCTGCTGGCCGCATCGCGCCGCGGGGTGAAGGTGCGGGTGCTGATCGACCAGCTCTCGGCGATCTCCGACCTGCAGATCCTCGGTGCGTTGTCCGGTGCGCACCAGAACTTCCAGCTGCGGGTCTACAACCCGACCTTCGGCAAAGCCAGGCTGAACTACTTCGACTACGCCGGCAGCGTGCTGTGCTGCTTCCGCCGTTTCAACCAGCGCATGCACAACAAGCTGCTGGTGATCGACGATGCGATCGGCGTGGTCGGCGGCCGCAACTACCAGGACGACTATTACGACTGGGACCGCGAGTACAACTTCCGCGACCGCGACGTGCTGATCGCTGGCCCGGAAGCACGTGCGATGGCGGCCAACTTCGATGCGTTCTGGCGCGCCCACCGCAGCGTGCCGGCCGAACGCCTGAACGACGTCGGCCGCACCCTGCTGCGCGAGGGCGTGCCGACCCTGCCGCCGGCCACCTTCCGCCGCCCGGAACGGGTGCAGCGGGTCAGCGCCGAGGCCAACGACAACGAGTTCGTCACCCGTTCCTTCGTCGATACCGCGCTGCCGGTGGCCTCGGTGCGCTACGTGGCCGACCTGCCGCGCAAGCACCGCCGCGAGCAGCCCGACGCGCCGCTGGCCGGCCAGCACGTGACCGAACCGCAGCTGGATGCACTGATTGCCAGCGCGCAGAAGGAAGTGATCCTGCAGACGCCCTACCTGGTGCTGTCAAAGCCGGCGCAGAAACTGTTCCGCGAGCTGCGCAAGCGCCCGCAACCCCCGCGCGTGGTGGTGTCCAGCAACAGCCTGGCGGCCACCGACAACCCGATCGTGTATGCGCTGTCGTACAAGTACAAGCGGCGCAACATGCGCGAACTGGGCTTCAACATCTTCGAATACAAGCCGTTCCCGCTGGATGCGCCGGTCGACTACCGCAACCTGCTGCCCGACCCGATCACCGCACCCGACGGCGAGGACGATGGCGGGCGCAATCCGTTGCTCGGCGGCAGTGCCGCCGGCAGCAATGCCGGAGGGGGCAGCACCGGGCGCACGCTACCGGCCAGCAAGCAACAGGCCGTGGTGAACCACCCGCGCACCGGCAGCGCCTACCAGAATGCGCGGGAACGCCGCCGCGCCGCCGGCAGCGAAGTGGAGACGCGCCTGCTGCGTACCGAGACGCGGCCGTCGTTCCTCGGCAGCAAGGCGGTCAACAAGCCGCTGCCGGTCACCCGCAAGGGCGCGCGCATGGGCCTGCATGCGAAGTCGCTGGTGGTCGACCGCCGTATCGGGGTGGTCGGCACCCACAACTTCGATCCGCGCAGCGAGAACTACAACACCGAAGGCGCGGTGATCATCGATGACCCGGTGTTTGCCGAGCAGCTGGCCCAGAGCATCCTGCGCGATACCCATCCGCAGAACTCCTGGACGGTGGCGCCACGGGCCAAGCCGCCGGTGCTGTCGGGCCTGAACTACAGCGTCGGCAAGGCGTCCGAAGCGCTGCCGATCCTCGATTTCTGGCCCTGGCGCTATGCCACCGACTACGAATTCAAGCCCGGCCCGGAGTGCCCGCAGCCGCTGCCGCGGCAGGACCCGGCCTTCCACACCTGCTACGTCGCCGTCGGCGACTTCCCCGAAGTCAACGTCGGCCCCAAGTGGCTGCTGGTGCGCATGCTGACCGCATTCGGCGCCGGCCTCGTTCCCATCCTCTGAAGGTACCCGCATGGCCCAGGTATTCCGCGAAGCCGTTTCCATCGAGCAGCTCAACGCGCTCAGCCGCAGCACGGCGATTGAATCCCTGGGCATCGTCTTCAGCGCCGCCGGCGAAGACTGGCTGCAGGCGACCATGCCGGTGGACGAACGCACCCGCCAGCCCTACGGCATCCTGCACGGCGGCGCCTCGGTGGTGCTGGCCGAAACGCTGGGCAGCAGCGCCGGCAACCTGTGCGTGGAGACCGGCAAGCAGATCTGCGTGGGCCTGGAGATCAACGCCAACCACGTGCGTGCGGTGCGCTCGGGCACGGTCACCGGCACCGCCCGCGCGTTGCACGTGGGCCGCAGCACCCAGCTGTGGGAGATCCGCATCGAGGACGAGCAGGGCCGCCTGGTGTGCATCTCGCGGCTGACCCTGGCGGTGGTGGCCGCCGGCCACGGCTGAGCCCCTGGCAGGCGCGTTGACGGCGGCGGAACCCAGCGTTCCCCGCCGATTGCCCCGGTCGATCGGTGTTATGGCCTAAATCGGCTGGCAGCGATGACGGCCCTCCGGTATCGTGCGCAGATGACTTCCCCCACTCCGGCCCCCCGTGGCGGCGTGGCGCGTGTGTGCCGTTACCTGTACCGCGTACCGCTGCTGTTGGTCCACATCATCGTGTTCCTGCCGCTCATCCTGATCGGCATGCTGCCGCCATGGGGCGAACTGCGCATGGGCGACGCCACGTTCGGTGCCAAGGTGGTCAACTGGTGGCAGGGCGGGCTGATGTGGATCTTCGGCTTCCGCCTGGCGCAGATCGGCCAGCCGCTGCCCGGCGCGGTGCTGTTCGTCGCCAACCACGTCAGCTGGGTCGATATCTGCATCCTGCACAGCCAGCGCATGATGGGCTTCGTCGCCAAGCGCGAGATCGCCAGCTGGCCGCTGGTCGGTTGGTTGGCCGCACGTGGCCAGACCATCTTCCACCAGCGCGGCAACACCGAATCGCTCGGTGGGGTGATGCAGGTGATGGCCGATCGCCTGCGCGAAGGCAAGGCGGTGGGCGTTTTCCCGGAAGGACGCACCCGCGGCGGCCACGAAGTGGGGCCGTTCCATGCCCGCATCTTCCAGGCCGCGGTCGAGACCGGCGTGCCGGTGCAGCCGGTGGCACTGGTCTACGGCGTGAAGGGCGACGCACAGACCATCGTCGCGTTCGGCCCCGGCGAGAGCTTCTTCGCCAATTTCCTGCGCCTGCTCGGTGAGCCGGCGCGACGTGCGGAAGTGCACTTCCTGGCACCGATCGGTGCGCAGGACCTGGAAGGCCGTCGGCGCATCGCGGAGACTTCGCGCGCGCGCATCGTGGCGGCCATGAGCACCGGGTGAGCGCACGGTGGCCCTGATCCCGCCACCAGTACTGGACGCCGGCACGCCGACGCTGCACGCGGCTGACTACCAGCCGCCGCGCTGGCTGCGCAATCCGCACCTGCAGTCGATGCTCAGCTCCAGCCGCATGCGCCTGCAGCGCGGCCTGCTGTTGCTCGCGGCCACGGGCGCGGTCAGCGAGGAACTGATTCTCGATGGTGGCGATGGCGTGCGCCTGCAGGGCTGGCACAGCCATGTCGAAGGCCGCGAACCCAAAGGCATGGCGTTGCTGCTGCACGGCTGGGAAGGCAGTGCCGAATCCAGCTACATGCGCATGGCCGCCGCGCGCATGCTGGAACAGGGCTTCGACGTGGTGCGGCTGAACTTCCGCGACCACGGCAACACCCATCATCTCAACCGCGGCATCTTCCACTCCAACCTGATCGACGAAGTGGTGCATGCCGCGGGCGATATCGCCCAGCGCTGGCCGCAGCTGCCGCTGGTGGCCGCCGGCTACTCGCTGGGTGGCAACTTCGTGCTGCGCCTGGCCCTGCGCGCGCCGGCCGCCGGCGTGCCGCTGCAGCGCGTGGCCTCGGTCTGCCCGGTGCTGGACCCGGCACTGACCATGGAAAGCATCGAGAACGGCCCGGCGATGTACGACTGGTACTTCCGCCGCAAGTGGGCCGGTTCGCTGCGCCGCAAGCGCGACCTGTTCCCCGAGCTGAGCGACTGCGACGACCGCGTGCTGAAGCTGGACATCCGCGCACTGACCGCCTGGCTGGTCGAGCGCCATACCAGCTTCGGCTCGCTGCAGGCGTACTTCGACGGCTATTCGATTGCCGGCGACCGCCTGTCCACGCTGCAGGTGCCGGCCGACATCCTGATGGCGCAGGATGATCCGGTCATTCCGTATACGACCTTCAATGACTGGCAGCTGCCGCGCCAGGCGCACCTGGAAACCGCCTGCTGGGGCGGCCACTGCGGCTTCATCGAGAACTGGCGGGGCGATGGCTTCTCCGAGCGCTGGGTCGCGCAACGCCTGCAGCGGGTCCTGCAGGCCTGAACCGGCAGCGGCACGCAGCCCGCTACAATGCCGGTTTGCACTTGAAGCGGACTGCCATGCAAGACCAGATCATCCAAGCGTTGCGCCAGAACCAGGCCGACCAGGCCGTGCAGCTGGCCCAGGCGTGGACCCGTGACGAACCCGGCCTGGCCGATGCCCACCGCTGGCTGGCGCTTGCGCTGCAGCAGCAGGGCAACGCCGAAGCCGCGATGGAGGCACTGCAGCAGGCGCTGCGGCTGGCCCCGGACGACGCCCAGTTGCACCTGCAGCACGCCGGCCTGCTGCTGGCACTGCGCCAGTTCGAAGGCGCCGACGAGGCGCTGCTGCGTACCACCGGCCTGGATCCGAACGCCTTCTCCGCCTATCTGATGCAGGCGCACCTGGCGATCGGCCGTAACGACTTCGACGAAGCGCAGCGCCTGTCGACCCTGGCCGGGCGCGTGGAACCGGAGCATCCGGAACTGCTGACCATCGACGGCATGGTCGCGCTGCGCCGTGGCGATGCCGACCGTGCGCTGGCGCTGCTGTCGGCCGCCAGCAAGGCGCTGCCGGACGATACCCGCGTGCTGTACGCACTGGGCTTCGCCTATCTGGGCAAGGACATGCTGGCGTTTGCCGAGCAGTCGTTCCGCCGCGTGCTGGAACTGAACCCGTCACTGTCCTCGCTGCACGGCCTGGTGGTGCAGCTGGCGCTGCGCCAGGGCAACGTGCCGGCTGCGGCCGAAGCCGCGCAGGTCGCCCTGCAGCAGCCGGAGCTGGACGTGCCGGCGATGCGTCGCCTGGCCGGCGAACTGGCGCTGCGCAACAGCCAGCCGCTGCAGGCGCTGGACCATCTGCTGCCGTTGCTGGACACCCAGCCGGAAGACCGCCAGGTGCTGCAGCTGCTGCTGATGTCGTGGCAGCGCCTGGGCCGCGAGGATGAAGCGCGCGCACGCCTGGATGCAGTGCTGGAGACCCATGACCAGTTGCACGACGTGTGGCTGGCGCGCCTGGCCATCGAGCAGGTGGGCAGCGCAAGCGCAGTGGCCGCCGTCGAGCGCTGGATGGCGGCGATGCCGGCGCACCTGCCGGCGCTGGAAGCGCGCCTGCGCCTGCATGACATGGTGGGCGAGCGCGCGCAGGCCGAGGCGATCGCCGAGCGCATCGTCAGCCTGGAACCGGGCCGCGTCAGCGGCGAAACCCGGCTGGTCGAAGGGCTGCTGCAGCGCGACCCGGCCGCCGCGGTCGCGCGCGTGCAGGCGCTGATCGAGCAGGCACCGGAGGCCCACCGCGCCGACCTGCGAACCTGGCTGGGCGAGATCCAGGATCGCGCCGGGCAGCCGCAGGAAGCGCTGCGCACCTGGATGTCGCTGCAGGCCGAGCAGGCGCCGCAGCGCTTGCCGCTGCCGCCGCAGGCCAAGGCACCACCGAGCTGGCCGGACAAGGGCAGCATCGATGGCGATGCCAGTTCCGCACCGATCTTCCTGTGGGGCGCGCCCGGCTCGGGCGTGGAGCGCGTGGCGACTGGCCTGGCTGCCGCCAGCCCGGTGCTGCGCAGCGATCGTTACACCAACACGCCACCGGATGACGCCTTCCAGAACTTCAACACGCTGCAGGACCTGGCGTCGGGTGTGCTGACGCCGGAACGGCTGGTGCAGCGCTGGCGCGAACAGCTGCCGGCGCGTGGCCTGCAGAGCGACACCGTGATCGACTGGCTGCTGTGGTGGGACAACGCCCTGCTGTGGGCGCTGCGCCCGCAGTTGCCGCAGGGGCGCCTGCTGCTGGTGCTGCGTGATCCGCGCGACATGCTGCTGGACTGGGTGGCCTACGGTGCCGCTGCACCGCTGGCGATGACCTCGCTGGCCGAAGCCAGCGAGTGGCTGACGCGCGCACTGACCCAGGTCGCCACGCTGCACGAGGAAGACCTGTATCCGCACGTGCTGCTGCGCATCGACCAGATCGGCAACGACCCGCATGCGATGGCCGAACTGCTGGGCCGCCTGTTCGAGCGGCCGATGCCGCCGGCTGCGCAGCTGGGCGCTCCGCGCCTGCCGCCGGGCCACTGGCGCAACTACCGCGACGTGATGAGCGCCGCCTTCGCCCAGCTCACCCCGGTTGCGGTGCGCCTGGGTTACCCGGAAGAGTGAGGAGAGTGCAATGCAGCTGAGCAGCAACAGCCTGACCCACGGCGCGCCGATCGACCGCGCGTTCGCCGCCGGCGACGCCAACGGCTTCGCCCCGGACCGCAACCCGCACCTGGCCTGGAGCGGGGCGCCGGCCGGCACCCGTTCGTTCCTGCTGGTGTGCGTCGACCCGGACGTGCCGACCGTGCCGGAGACGGTCGGCCGCAGCGACATGAGCGTGCCGCGTGACCAGCCGCGCTGTGATTTCGTGCACTGGGTGATGGCCGATATCCCGGCCACGGTGCAGGAGATTGCCGCCGGCAGCTGCAGCGACGGGTTCGTGGTGAAGGGCAAGCCCGCGCCGGCCGGCCCGGACGGCAGCCGCCAGGGCCTGAATGACTTCACCGGCTGGTTTGCCGGCAATCCGGACATGGCCGGTGATTACCTGGGCTACGACGGTCCCTATCCGCCCTTCAACGACGAGCGCGTGCACCGCTACTTCTTCCGTTTGTTCGCGCTGGACGTGGCCTCGCTGGAGCTGCCGGCACGCTTCACCGCCGCCGACGCGTATCGGGCCATGCACGGTCACGTGCTGGCCGAAGCGGCACTGCACGGAACCTACACGCTGAACCCGGCGCTGGGCTGAGGAGAAGGGCGGCCACCCGGCCGCCCTTTTCATTCCTCCGGCGGCGATGCCGGTTCGAACACCGCGGTATCGCCCTGCGCGTTGCGCACCGTCAGCGTGCCCCGCTCGCCCAGCTCGAGCATCGGCGCCGACCCTCCGCCGTGCATCAGCATTCGCGCGCGCTTCTGCTGCGTGGTCATTTTCGGATCGATGCACTCGGCCGTGGTCTGCACGCCGTTGCGCAGGTTCAAGTGATTGCCCTGCAGCTGGTACTGGCTGCTGGCGTGGTTGCACAGGTTCAACTCGCTCATGAAACCGGAGCGGAAGCGCAGCGTGTAGGGCGCGTGGCCCGGGACGAACAACGCGTCAATGCGCCGGCCCTGCGCGTCGGTGGCGCGCACCAGTTGCCACAGGTGTGCTTCAAGCCGATCGTTGCTGGGCGTGCTGGCAACGGCTACATCCGCAGACATGCCCAGCAGCACAGCAATGATGAGGATGGGGACGTGCTTCATGCCGATCTCCCGATGCATCTGGGTAGTGCCGGCCGCTGGCCGGCAACATCCGTGTGTTGGCGCAGCCGGCCAGCGGCCGGCTCTACCCACCATGAAGAAGGGCGGCCTCTCGGCCGCCCTTCAAGAGCCAGCCGACTAACAGTCGGCTCTACATCACTTCTCGATGGCCGACTCGACCACCATGTCCAGCACGTATGCCTGCGACGGCGCATCGGCCGGCGGGTTCTTCACTTCGTAGCGCTTCACGCGCACCACGTTGCGCACGCCGTCTTCGTGGGTGTAGCCCTCGATGTTGCCGTAGAAGTTCTCGAACTTGCCCGGCTCGCCCTGCTTCAGGCCCTTGTCGTCGAACTTCACCTCGCGCACCTGCAGGCACTGGTAGTCCGGGATCAGCGGGTGCGAGCACTTCTCGGTCTTGGCCGCCACTTCCAGGAACACGGTTTCGCCGGCGCCGCCGTAGCGGGTTTCAGCGGTCGGTTCCGGGTTGAACACCAATACGTCGCCCTTGGCGGTGGTCAGGGTCAGCTTGCCGCCGGCATCCTGCTCGGCCTTCAGTTCGCCCTGCAGGCGGCTCGACACGGCCCCGTCCAGCGCCATCAGCGCCTTGTCGGTGCAGGCCATCATCGTCGACGCCATCGCGCCCACGGTCAGCTTGCCGTCGGCCAGGCTGTAGCTGCCGCCCATGTGGTTGCAGGCGTTGCTGACCGACAGGCGGCCATCAGCGAAGTCCAGGGTGACCGGCTTGTCTTCGCGGGCGAACAGCGCATCGATGCGCTTGCCGTCGGCGGCGGTGGCCTGCTGCAGCAGCCAGTGCTGGCTCTGCAGGCGCTGCGCATCCAGGTGCGCCAGCGTCTGCTGGTCTGCTGCCTTGGCCGCGGCCGGGGCCACGTCGTCGCCGCCAGTGCCGGCCGGGGCCGGGGTCTGGCTGCAGGCGGCCATCAGGGCCAGCGGGAGGAGCAGGGTGAGCTTGCGGTTCATGGTGATTCTCCTTGGGGAACCGTGGGGGAAACGGGGTAGGGCCGGCAACGGGGTTGCCGGGCCCCGGCGCTGTTCAGCTGCCGGACGGCAACCACAGCAGCAGCGCTGCGCCCAGCGCGATGCGGTAAATGGCGAAGGCGGTGAACCTGTGCGATTTGATGTAGCCCATCAGCCACTTCACTACGACGAAGCCGGTGACGGCAGCGGCAAGGAACGCCACGCCCACGTCGGTCCAGTTCTCGCTGCCCAGCTTTCCGTCCTTGGCCATTTCCAGGAAGGTGTAGGCGCTGGCGGCGAACATGGTGGGAATGCCGACCAGGAACACGAACTCGGCGGCGGCCGCACGGCGGCTCAGGCCCAGCAGCATGGCCAGGAAGATCGCCGAGGCCGAGCGCGAAGTGCCGGGGAACACGCCGGCCACCACCTGCGCCAGGCCCACGCCGATCGCCACCGTCCAGGTCACCTGGTCGCGGTCGGGCAGGCGCGCGGTGTAGGCCTCCACCAGCAGCATCCAGACGCCACCGATGATCAGTGCCCAGGCCACCGGGCTGACCGTTTCCGGCAGCGACCAGCCGGCCTTGCGCACCACCAGGCCGACCACGGCGGTGACCAGGAAGGCGGCGCCCAGCTTGAACACATAGTCGCGGTTCTCGCGCTGGTTGAAGCCGGTGGCCAGCTGCAGCAGGCGCTGGCGGAACACCAGCACCACGGCCACGATCGCGCCGGCCTGGATGACGATGTTGAAGAAGTCCGAGCGGGCTCCCAGCCAGTGCTGGGCGATGAGCAGATGGCCGGTGCTGGAGATCGGCAGGAATTCGGTGAGGCCTTCGAGGATGCCCAGCAGCAGGGCGGAGAGCAGGTCGGACATGGACGGTGCGTGCACGCGCGGCGGAAGGAAGAAGGTCGAGAGGATAGACGATCCCTGCTGCACCAAACGGGTGCGTCTGGTGGCGGGCGCACCCGTTTGGTGCGGACCGTTCTGCACCGCGACGGGGCGCCCTTTTTGAAATCAATGACTTGCAGCTATTGAAAAGTTGGCACGGTCGTTGCTGTACCTCAGCAGGCATTCATCCCCATCCGAGGTCGTACCGATGTCCGTGGAAAACGTAGAAAAGCTGATCAAGGACAACCAGATCGAGTTCGTCGACCTGCGCTTTGTCGACATGCGTGGTGTCGAGCAGCACGTGACCTTCCCGGTCAGCATCGTCGAGCCGTCGCTGTTCGAAGAAGGCAAGATGTTCGATGGCAGCTCGATCGCCGGCTGGAAGGGCATCGCCGAATCGGACATGGTGCTGCTGCCGGATACCGCCAGCGCCTACGTCGACCCGTTCTACGCCGATCCGACCATCGTGATCAGCTGCGACATCCTCGACCCGGCCACCATGCAGCCGTACGGCCGCTGCCCGCGCGGCATCGCCAAGCGCGCCGAGGCCTACCTGAAGTCCTCCGGCATCGCCGAAACCGCGTTCTTCGGCCCGGAACCGGAATTCTTCATCTTCGACTCGGTCCGCTTCGCCAATGAAATGGGCCACACCTTCTTCCAGGTCGACTCGGAAGAAGCGGCGTGGAACAGCGGCGCCAAGTACGACGGCGCCAACAGCGGCTACCGCCCGGGCGTGAAGGGCGGTTACTTCCCGGTCCCGCCGACCGACACCCTGCACGACCTGCGCGCCGAAATGTGCAAGACGCTGGAACAGGTCGGCATCGAAGTGGAAGTGCAGCACCACGAAGTGGCCACCGCCGGCCAGTGCGAGATCGGCACCAAGTTCAGCACCCTGGTGCAGAAGGCCGACGAACTGCTGCGCATGAAGTACGTGATCAAGAACGTCGCGCACCGCAACGGCAAGACCGTCACCTTCATGCCCAAGCCGATCGTCGGCGACAACGGCAGCGGCATGCACGTGCACCAGTCGCTGTCCAAGGGCGGCACCAACCTGTTCTCCGGTGACGGCTACGGCGGCCTGAGCCAGCTGGCGCTGTGGTACATCGGCGGCATCTTCAAGCACGCCAAGGCCATCAATGCCTTCGCCAACTCGGGCACCAACAGCTACAAGCGCCTGGTGCCGGGCTACGAAGCCCCGGTGATGCTTGCCTACTCGGCGCGCAACCGTTCGGCCTCGTGCCGCATTCCGTGGGTGTCCAACCCGAAGGCGCGCCGCATCGAAATGCGCTTCCCGGATCCGATCCAGTCCGGCTACCTCACCTTCACCGCGCTGATGATGGCCGGCCTGGACGGCATCAAGAACCAGATCGACCCGGGCGCACCGAGCGACAAGGACCTGTACGACCTGCCGCCGGAAGAAGAGAAGCTGATCCCGCAGGTCTGCTCCTCGCTGGACCAGGCGCTGGAAGCGCTGGACAAGGACCGTGAGTTCCTGAAGGCCGGCGGCGTGATGAGCGATGACTTCATCGACGGCTACATCGCGCTGAAGATGCAGGAAGTGACCAAGTTCCGCGCGGCCACCCACCCGCTGGAATACCAGCTGTACTACGCCAGCTGACCGGTGGCGATGGCGGTGGGCTTCCCCCTCCCACCCGCCGCCATCGCTTCCGACTTCGCGGCTGGGGAGCCGCGGTCAGATCGGGATCGGATCCCTTTCGTTCACGAACGGGCTCTGACCCCTGATCCAGGGGCAAGAGAGAGACCGGATACGCGACCAGGGCCGCCCTCCCTCCCGCGTCGGTCGTGCAAGGAGAGAGGCACGGCCGTCCCGGCCCTGTACGTGTCCGGTGCAACAGCCGCGGCCATCATCCTGATGGCCGGTGGTTGCCTGATGCCAACGCGCGCTGGCGCGCTGGCCCCATCCACCCTCGGGACATGCGCATGAAACTGATCTCCGCCATCATCCGGCCGTTCAAGCTCGACGAGGTCCGCGAGGCCCTCTCCGACGCAGGCGTGTCGGGCATCACCGTGACCGAAGTGAAAGGCTTCGGCCGCCAGAAGGGCCACACCGAGCTGTATCGCGGCGCCGAGTACGTCGTCGACTTCCTGCCCAAGATCAAGATCGAAACCGTGGTCACCGACGAGCGTGCCGATGCGGTGATCGAGGCGATCCAGTCGTCGGCCGGCACCGGCAAGATCGGTGACGGCAAGATCTTCGTCACCGCCGTCGAACAGGTCATCCGCATCCGCACCGGCGAGATCGGTGCCGACGCGCTGTAATCCCCCTTCCGGAGATTCCCCCATGAAGATGCGCCTTCTCACCGGGTGGCAAGCCCGGTTCCATATCGTGTGCCTGCTGATGCTGCTCAGCGCGCTGGCCGCCGGTGCATGGCCGGGCACTGCCCACGCCCAGGCCCAGGTGTCACCGCTGCCCAGCGAAACCGTTGCGGTTGAGTCGTTGCAGGACCCGGCTGCGGCTGCCGCCGCACCTGCGGTGGCCGAAGCGGCTGCCGCCTATGACCGCGGCGACGTCGCGTGGATGCTCACTTCCACCCTGCTGGTGCTGTTGATGGTGGTGCCCGGGCTGGCGCTGTTCTATGGCGGCCTGGTGCGTTCGAAGAACGTGCTGTCGGTGCTCAGCCAGATCCTGGTGGTTTTCTCGCTGGTGCTGCTGCTGTGGGTGGCGTATGGCTACAGCGCGGTGTTCAGTGCCGGCAATCCGTTCTTTGGCTCGTTCACCGAATTCGCCTTCCTCAAGGGCTTCACCCCCGACTCGGTCGGCAACACGCCGATCAAGGGCCTGCCGGACTACCTGTTCGTGGCCTTCCAGTCGACCTTCGCCGGCATCACCACCGCGCTGATCGTCGGCGCCTTCGCCGAGCGCATCAAGTTCCGTGCGGTGCTGCTGTTCTCGGCGCTGTGGTTCACCCTCAGCTACATCCCGATGGCGCACATCGTCTGGGGCGGTGGCTACCTGGGTGAACTGGGTGCGATCGATTTCGCCGGCGGCACCGTGGTCCACATCAATGCGGGCGTGGCCGGCCTGGTCGCCGCATGGTTCGTTGGCAAACGCTTGGGCTACGGCCAGACCGCATTGAAGCCGCACAACGTGCCGTTCACTTATATCGGCGCGATGCTGCTGTGGGTGGGCTGGTTCGGCTTCAACGCCGGCTCCGCTGCTGCGGCCGATACCGTGGCCTCGCTGGCCTTCCTCAACACCGTGCTGGCCACCGCCGCTGCCGTGCTGGGCTGGACGCTGGTGGAAGCCATCGGCAAGGGCAAGCCGTCGGCACTGGGCGCCGCCTCGGGTGCGGTGGCCGGCCTGGTTGGCATCACCCCGGCCTGCGGTACGGTCGGTCCGCTTGGCGCGATCGTGATCGGTTTCGTCGCCGGCGTGGTCTGCGTGTGGGGTGTGACCGGTCTCAAGCGCCTGCTGAAGGTGGATGACACCGCCGACGTGTTCGGCGTGCACGGTGTCGGCGGCATCGTCGGTGCCATCCTCACCGGTGTGTTCAGCGCACAGTCGCTGGGCGGCACCAAGGCCGATCTGGATATCGCCCATCAGGTGTGGGTGCAGGTGGTCAGCGTCGGCCTCACCGTGCTGTGGTCGGCGGTGGTGACCACGCTGATCCTGCTGGTGGTGCGCAGCGTGGTCGGCCTGCGTGTCACCGAGGAAGCAGAGCGCACCGGCCTGGATGTGACCTCGCACGGCGAGTCCGCCTACGAGGCCTGAGGTATCGGCGAGCGGCCCTGCGGGGCCGCCTGCCGCCGCCACTGTGGGTGCCGACCGTTGGTCGGCACTTCTACTGCTCTGGTAGGTGCCAAGCTTGCTTGGCACTGTCGGCGACTCAGCCACGCATGGCGTGGCTCTACCGTTCCTGCTTCAATGGCTGTCTGCAGGTGTGCGTGTTCGCCACCAACGACTTCGATGGACTACAGAACGGAGCAGGTGTGATCCAGGCGACTTCCGCAGCAGTGATGGAAGACATCGAATGGTATGTCTACCTGCTGACCCTGGGCGACTACAGTCCGCATGCGTTTGTGGACGGCGTGGCTGGCGCAGCAGATCGAGAACGCTGGAGCTTTGCCGTGGAGCTCACCTATCGCTGCCTTTCCTCCGGTCTGTGGCGGCTGACCTACCACGACCTGCTGGCAGATCTGGGGTTTCCCAGCATCGATGCCTTCTGCCAAAAGCTCTCGGTTGTCCGTCCGGATCAGCTTTCCGACGAGGGGCAGGTGCTTTGGCTGGATACCTACATGGAAGCGACGGAGCTGTGCCTGGATCTGGTCTCGCGTTACCTGCGTTCGCAGTCGAGCGATGAGACGACCTTTCATCCAGGATTCTACGATGAGATCGAACGGATGTTCTCCGACGCCGGAGTACCCTGGAGCCGTGGGCCGGCATTTCCCATCGGCTGAAGCACTTCCACGTGTGAACGATTGCTCGCAGAAGACGCCTTTTTTCTTCAAGCTATGCTCTGGATCAAGGTGTCCTGTCCCGTTGCCATCGTGAGTGCCCGGTCCCGTAGCGCACTGGAAGGTCCGCCAGAAGTCGACGGGCTCCATGCGAATGCCGTAATGGAACCTGTCGTGATTGAAGGCCAGCGCACGCGGGGAAGCTACTTTGCATTGATTGTCGAAACCTGCGTCGACTGTGTCGGCGAATCATGCTCCGAGTTCGAGAGGTTCGAGCGGGATGATCCCGTGAGACCTGATCTCGCAGGGCAGTATCGCGCGTTTGCGAAGCTGGCTCTGGGTGGCGGGAAAGTGGGCTCGTGGCATATTTTCAGGATTGGCGGATTCGGTGCCGCACTGATCGTCAGTGGGGAAGTGAAGTCACGCCTTGAGTGGGCTGGCGTGACTGACGTGATCTTCGAGCAGGTCGGGTAGACCGGAAGTGGGACAGGGGTTTCCGTTGCGGCAGCAGGGAATGGGTTTCGAATGACTATCCAGGCAGTTCTCTTTCCCTACTGGACCGGCGATTGCCACGTTCCATCCAGCGAAGAGAAGATCGGTGACGCGCCGGTGGTACACCATGGGCAGGGACGGGGTGTCGGTGAAATCGCAGCGTGGCTGGATGGAGACTTCGGTCATCTCGGGCGCGGAAGCGAACTGCGGACCCGCAGTGCCTTTGCTGCGCCCACAAACGGTGACGAGGGCAGCGCATGCGTCCACTATGGAGAGGGACATGCTGTCCTGCGGGCGGCCGATTTCTTCCTGGTGCATTCGCGATGGAACTCTCAGGACGTTGTCTTGTTGACGCGACCCCAGATACTGGCTGTGCTTGAGGGCTATGCAGTGTTTCGAAGTATGAATCCGCGGAAGAAGCATCGTCCGCCCATGCCGTTCGCGATCGAGTACGAGGCCGAGGATGAAGAGGCGATCCGATTGTTCACCCAGGTTTGGGGCTGCTTCGAACCGGAGATGGATACTGGACCGGAGTACTGAATGACAGCTGCGTGGCTCCGGCACCCTGATGTTCCCGCGCATGTGCGCTGCACGAAGGAGCGACATGGCGGGCATGAGTAGCGGATCGTGGAAGTCTGCTCCAGGCAGCATGTGCATCGGTCATTGATCGGTACAGGTTCGATCAACCCGAATGGGGACGAAAATGAGTGTCGCAGGTAGACGGGCCTTGTTTCTATCAAGCGCCAGTGCACTGGCCTGGCTTTTCCTGCTCGCCCTTTGGGGGGCGGTCACTTTCAATCGGAACACCGACAACTCCCTCGGAATCTACGAGCTGTCCACTGTGCCAGGTGTAGAAGCGCTCTTCTGGGTCTGCTTCTTCGGGCAGCCCATGCTGACCGTGGTGATGTTCATCCGGATGGCGTTGCGGCACCGCTCCGCGTTCTGCGAGATCCCACTCGCGATCGCGGTCTGGGGCCTGTTCCTGTACAACCTGTCGTTCTTTCGAAGTTGAGCGGCACGCCGGCGTTGGCCTGACCAGGTCGTGCTGTCCCTGTGTGGACAGCACGACCACCGGTGACGTCCGCGCCCGTGCAGCACAACCTGCTTGCCACCTGGGTGCCATCACCCAGCCAGAACGCGCGCACGCCGGTCATCATCGTCATCCACCACACCGAGCAGAAATCGGTGCAGCAGCGCCTGCGTACTCTGCGTACTGCGGGCAACGGTGGACCGGTCAGTCGAGCTGGGCATCAACACCGATGCGACGGCGGCATACCGTGCGCTGGAGGCCATGCCTGATGCCAACCAGCAAGCAGGTTGCCGCGGATGTGCAGGCCTATCAGAGCAACAAGGCAACCCAGACGTACTACGACGGCCTGTCAACGGAACAGAAGAAGGCGTTCAACACGTTCAGCGCGGAACAACGCGATGCGGTACTGACCGCAAACAGCCCGGACTACGACAATGCGAAGAAGTGGGGCACGGGCGGCGAGTACAACCGTGCACTGAACGCAGTGACGACGGTGCTGGTGGGTGGTGTGGCGGGGCGGGGCGCGGGCCAGGTCGCGTCCAATGCGCTGGCGCCTTATGCCGCTTACTTCATCGGCAGCAAGCTGGACCCGAACCACGGCAGCGATCCCAATGCGACTCTGCAATTGCTGTCGCATGCGGTGTTGGGTGCGCTGCTGGCGGAAGCCAATGGTGGCAATGCGGGAACCGGAGCGGTGTCCGCGGCCGGCGGCGAGTTGGCCGCGAAGGTACTGACCAATACGTTGACCGGCGGAGACCCCTCCAAGCTGAGCCCAGAGCAGAAGGAGATGGTGCTGGCGCTGTCGCAGGCGGTGGGTGCGCTGGCGGGTGGGCTGTCGGGACAGGATCTGGCCGGGATCGCGTTGATTGCGGGGATTGCCAAGAACTCGGTTGAGAACAACTGGCTGAGCAGGCAGGAAATCGCACTCATGGAGTCCGAGCGGGCCGCGTGTGGTGGAAAGGGAGGCGATGTCCAAGCCTGCAAGGACTCTGTGACACGTGCGTATGACGAGCTCACGGAACTCAGGTATGGGTTCAGATTAGAAAAGGGGCGGAAGTTAATGGCTGGATAAATAAGAATCCGCTGCCTTATCATCAGGAATATGGATTTTCATCGCCCGTAAAGCCAGTTCAAAAGAAGGTCACGAAATGAGTGCTAGTGATGTGAAAGATGTCGGAAGAATTTCCGTCCGGGCTGCATATGTGTTGATGTGCGTGTTTCTTCAAAAATATATGAAGAGGGGTGGTGGGCAGGACACTCTTGTTGATCTGTTATCTTCGGGAGGGTCATTTCTATGGGCGAATGGCGTGCCCAATGATCCGGCAATGTGGGATGACTGGCGTGATGCATTTGCAGAGGTTGCCACCGCGGGGAGTGCTCTCAATTCTGAATTTTGTAGCGCACAAATTAATTCGTCGGGCGAGTGCTTGACGTTGCCAGATGCGTTCTCGGTAATGATGGTATTCCTTGAGGCGATTTTTGATCGATCTGGTGAGGATCTTCCGCTGTTCGAAGTTATTGTTCGTCTCATGTCGCCTTTAAGTGATTCCGGTTGTCTGAATGATTCCTCTGTCTGGGCTGAGTGGATGGAGTCGGTTGGAAAGGTGAGGGCATAGGGTTCTGGGCGTTTGAGTTCTTATGGGTGCTGTCCCTTGAGCTTACGTGTCCACGGTGTTGGAATGGATTGACCGCATGGCCGAGTCCGTTTCGTGCACTTAGCTGGATGGCGAGTCGATAACGGTTGGCGACTGGCGTGCAGAATGCGTCCTCCAGGGTGAGGTTGTTGGAGTTGCGTAATCCGCGTGGATCGAAAAAATTAATTGAGATGATGCCTGGACTCCTTCCAGTTCTCGATTGAGCGTTCTTCTGGTTTTGATGAATTTCGTTCGGATCTGTCAGATTCTTTGGGTATTCCGCAATCGATTGTTTTCGACTCTGACTAATATTGGGATCATGCGGAAGCTAAAGATTCGGTGGGGGTATGGGTTATGCATGATGACGGTTCGTTCAAAAATATCGTCAACGTCTACAGTGGATTGAATGTAGGTGATGAGGAACTTGGGCGTTTGGCTATTCGGATTGGAGTTTGAGATTTGGGCATGAGGCGGGGGGCGTTATTGAGTTTTTTGCATGACAGCTCCCCAGTTCTCCAGCGATCAGCACGAAGCGAAGAACCATGGCTGCAGTCCATGGTTACAATCCGCCCATGATCAGCCCCCGCCTCCTGGCTCCCACACTGCTGGCCCTGGCCCTTTCGGCCTGCACCGCCACCGCGCCCGTGCAGCACAACCCGCTCGCCACCTGGGTGCCATCACCCAACCAGAACGCGCGCACGCCGGTCATCATCGTCATCCACCACACCGAGCAGAAATCGGTGCAGCAGAGCCTGCGTACGCTGCGCACCGCCAATAGCGGCGGGCCGGTCAGTGCGCATTACCTGATCGGCGCCGATGGCCATCGCTACCAGCTGGTGGCCGATGAGCGCCGCGCCTGGCACGCAGGGGCCGGGCGCTGGGGCACCATCACCGATCTCAATTCAGCCTCGATCGGCATCGAGCTCGACAACGATGGCCGCAGCCCGTTCAGTGCGGCGCAGATCGAATCGCTGATCGTGCTGCTGCGCGATCTCACCACCCGTCTGAACATTCCGCCGCGGCAGGTGATCGGCCATGCCGACCTGGCGCCAACGCGCAAGCAGGATCCGAGCCGCTTCTTCCCCTGGCAGCAGCTGGCCGAGGCCGGATTCGGCGTCTGGCCGCGCGCGGCCGACGGTGCCGCACCGGAAGGCTTCGATGCGTGGAACGCGCTGGCCCGCTTCGGCTATCCGCTGGACAACCGCGAAGCCACCGTCGCCGCGTTCCACCGCCGCTTCCGTGGCCGCGACGACCTGCCGAAGACGCTGGATGCCGAAGACGCGCGCATCCTGCACTCGCTGCTGCTGCAGATGCCGTGACCACGCGCATGAACGCTTGACCCCACGCTGGGTTGCCGCCCAGCGGCCGGCCCGCCACCATGGCGGCATGATCGATTCCGCCACCTTCTTCAAGCGCAGGCACTGCATCCTGCTGGCAGCGGCCGCGCTCGCCGGCTGCTCCACCACCGCTCCCCGCACCGGATCCGAAGTGCCGACGCCGCCCACCCCGCCAGCGGCCACCTATGCCAAGGCCGCATGGAGCGCACTGCCGCCGGTTTCCGACAGCGATCTGCAGGCCGGCTTCGTTGCCTGGCGCAGCAGCTGCACCCGCCTGAAGGCCGATGCCGTCTGGGCCAGGCCCTGCGCCACGGCAGCGGCGGTTTCAGACAAGGACGCGGCCGCGATCCGCCAGTTCCTGCAGCGCGACCTCGATGTCTACGCGCTGCGCGCCGGGGGCCACCAGGCCGATGGCCTGATCACCGGCTACTACGAACCGATCTACGCCGGCAGCCTCACCCGCACGGCCACCGCGACGGTGCCGGTGTACGGCACGCCCGATGACCTGGTCGTGGTGCAGCTGGACAGCCTCTACCCCGAGTTGAAGGGCAAGCGGCTGCGCGGCCGTGTCGACGGCAAGGTGCTCAAGCCGTATGACGACGCCGGCACGATTGCCAGCAAAGGGGCCAAGGCGCCAGTCTTGGCCTGGCTGACCGATCCGATGGACCTGCAACTGCTGCAGATCCAGGGGTCCGGCCGGGTGCGCCTGGCTGACGGCACGCAGGTACGGTTGGCCTATGCGGAACAGAATGGCCACCCCTACCGCGCCATCGGGCGCTGGCTGGTCGACCAGGGCCAACTGAAGAAGGAAGACGTCACCATGGACGCGATCCGTGCCTGGGCCCGGGCCAACCCCGCGCGCGTGCCGGAACTGCTGCGCAGCAACCCCAGCTACGTGTTCTTCGTGCGCAACCCGGACAGCCCGGAAGGCCCGCGTGGCTCGTTGAACGTGCCACTCACCGCCGGTTACAGCGTGGCCGTGGACCGCACCGTGGTGCCGCTGGGCAGCCTGCTGTGGCTGTCCACCACCCGCCCGGACGGCACGCCCGTGGTGCGCCCGGTGGCTGCGCAGGACACCGGCGGCGCCATTGCCGGCGAAGTGCGCGCGGACCTGTACTGGGGCAGTGGCGATGCCGCCGGCAAGCTGGCCGGTGACATGAAGCAGAAGGGCAACATCTGGATGCTGTGGCCGAAGGGCGTAGCGCTGCCGCAGTAGGTTGGCAGGGATCTGAGCCCCGGATGCCTGATAATGGCGCCATTCCGAACTTTCCGGCCGCACCTGCGGCCAGGACCCCTGCAATGACCTACGCAAAGCACAACGCAAGATCCGGCGCGAAATCCGCCGCCAAGAAGTACTACAAGCACTGGGCCGAATCGGGCCTGGGCAAGGGCAACGTGCTGATGGAAGCCCGTGGCGAGAAGATCGTGCGCCAGGTGGAGATCTACGGCACCAAGATGGTCTGGGCCGACGAGCATGCCCACAGCGACGACCGCTTCCTGCTGGCCGACCAGCCGGTGTCGTTCCTGGATTTCGACGAGGACGACGAAATCTCCGCGCGCGAATTCGAAAGCGCATGGAAGAAAGCCCGGGAAGCCACCGGCTACCCGGTGTAACGCTGCCCGCCCGGGATCGGCTCCCTTTCCGAAGGGAAAGGGCTCTGACCCCGGGCCAAGCCTCAGGCAGCCGCGTTGTAGGGTTCTATCCGGGCAAGCACGTCGGCCAGCTTTTCCTTGGTCATCGCGGCATCGAAGTCGGCCTGCAGGCCGATCCAGAACTTGTCCGAGACGCCGAAGTAACGGGACAGGCGCAGCCCGGTGTCCGCAGTGACTGCGCGATCCCCGGAGACAATCTCGCCGATCCGGCGTTGTGAGACGCCAATTGCCTTGGCCAGCCGGTATTGGGTGATACCCAAAGGCTCCAGGAATTCATGCAACAGGATCTCGCCGGGAGCGGGGTAGGGGACGGTTCGCACTCGCACGACTCCTTCAGTGGTAATCGACAATTTCGACCTCGGCAGGACCTTCCCGGGACCAGACAAAGCACAGCCGGAACCGGTCATTGATGCGGATGCTGTACTGGCCGCGCCGGTCCCCATGCAGCGACTCCAGTCTGTTCGCTGGCGGCAGACGCAGATCCCGCAGATCGGCTGCCACATTGAGCATGGCCAGCTTTCGCAGCGCGGCAGCTTCAATGTGGCGCCATCTCTGCACGCGATGGCCATCAAACAGTGCCTGCGTACGTTTGCAGGCAAATGATTGGATCGGCATGTTGGTAACGTGTGGCGATAGTATCGTAATGCGTTAGTATCACCTCGGCAAGCATGCGGCGTAATTCCTGGGCGCGACGGCTGACGACGCATTCGATGCGATCTGATGCTGGACCCGCGTTTTGCACTACATTGGTGCAATGTCCGACCCCGCACCCCCGCCGTCCCTCGATGCCTTGGGCACGCCGCTGGCCTGGGCCGGCGCCGATGGCTGCATTGCCGGCTGCAATCCGGCCTTCGCCCGCTGGCTGGGCGTCAGCGCGCGACGCCTGCTGGGTCGGCCCTTGGCCGCACTGGAAGTGCAGGGCGAGGCACTGGCCCATTTCCTGGCCCGTGATGAGCGCGACAGCCTGCGCCTGAACCGGCTGGCGCTGGCCGTGCCCGGCGAGGCGCCGCGCTTCGCCGAGGGCTGGATGAGCCGCCGCGACGATGGCGGCTGGTTGCTGGAGGCGCACCCGGTCGATGAATTCCCTGGGCTCGATCCCACCCAGGCCCTGCCCAGCGCGCTCAGCGCGGCGCTGAAGGGGCTGGCCCACGAGCTGCGCAACCCGCTGGCCGGTCTGAAGGGCGCGGCGCAGCTGCTGGCCCGTCGCGCGGCCCAGCGCGATGCCAGCGAACGCGAGCTGATCGAGCTGATCGGCTCGGAGATCGAGCGCCTCAACGGTCTGCTCGACCAGCTGCTGTCGCCGGCCCCGGCCGCGCCGCATGCCGAACTGAACATCCATGCCGCGCTGGAGCGCGTGCTGCGCCTGGCCGAGAACGAGGCCGGCTGGGCGGTACGCCTGCAGCGCGACTACGACCCCAGCATTCCCGAATTCCACGGCGACGCCGACCGCCTCACCCAGGCGGTCTGGAACCTGGTGCGCAACGCGATCCAGGCCGGCGCCGGCAGCATCACCCTGCGCACCCGCGTGGAGCATGGCGTGCGCATCGCCGAGCAGCTGCACACGCTGGCGCTGCGCCTGGAGATTGCCGACGACGGCCGGGGCGTGCCGGAGGAACTGGCCGAACACCTGTTCCTGCCGCTGGTCAGTGGCCGCGCCGAAGGCACTGGCCTGGGCCTGGCGCTGGCCCAGCAGGTGGCGCGCGAGCATCGCGGCACGCTGACCTACCGCTCGCGCCCGGGCCATACCGTGTTCACCCTGCTGCTGCCGATCGGCAATGGCGCCGCCCCGACCGAGGAGGCCCCGCGCGATGTCTGACTTCTCCACCGCCGCACAACGCATCTGGGTGGTCGACGATGACCGCGCCGTGCGCTTCGTGCTGTGCACCGCGCTGCGCGAAGCGGGATACCAGGTCGTTGATTTCGACAGTGCCGCGTCGGCGTTGCAGGCGCTGGGCGAGGGGCCGCCGCCGGCCCTGCTGTTCACCGACGTGCGCATGCCGGGTGACGACGGCCTGGTGCTGCTGGACAAGCTCAAGGCCGCGCTGCCGCAGCTGCCGGTGGTGGTGATGTCGGCCTACACCGATGTGGCCAGCACCGCCGGCGCGTTCCGCGGCGGCGCGCATGAGTTCCTGTCCAAGCCATTCGACCTGGACGATGCGGTGGCGCTGGCGCAGCGCGTGCTGCCGGCGGTGGCACCGGCCATGGCAACGCCCACGCCCGCCGCCGAAACGCCGGGCGACCAGCCGCCGCAACTGGTGGGCGATACCCCGCCGATGCGCGCGCTGTTCCGCGCCATCGGTCGCCTGGCACAGGCGCCGCTGGCGGTGCTGATCACCGGCGAGACCGGCACCGGCAAGGAGCTGGTGGCCAATGCGCTGCATCGCGAATCGCCGCGTGCGCAGGGTCCGTTCGTCGCGCTCAATACCGCGGCGATTCCCGCCGAACTGCTGGAAAGCGAGTTGTTCGGCCACGAAGCCGGCGCCTTCACCGGTGCGCAGCGCCGCCACATCGGCCGCTTCGAGCAGGCCAACGGCGGCACGCTGTTCCTGGATGAGATCGGCGACATGCCGCTGCCGCTGCAGACCCGCCTGTTGCGCGTGTTGGCGCAGGGCGAGTTCTTCCGTGTCGGTGGCCGCGAGCTGATCCGCGTCGATGTACGCGTGGTCGCCGCCACCCACCAGGACCTGGAAGGCCTGGTCGCACAAGGAAAGTTCCGTGCCGATCTGCTGCACCGCCTGGACGTGGTGCGCCTGCAGCTGCCACCGCTGCGCGAGCGCCGCGAGGACATCGCGCAGCTGGCCAGCACCTTCCTTGCCGCCGCCGCGCGCAAGCTGGATACGCCGCCGAAACGCCTGACCGCCGCCGCCCTGCAGGCGCTGCGCGAGCATGATTGGCCAGGCAACGTACGCGAGCTGGAAAACGTGTGCTGGCGGATGGCCGCACTGGCCGCTGCAGACACCATTGGCGTGGCTGACGTCGATACCGCGCTGAACCGTGCACGCGGCCGCCGCACCAGTACCAACGCAGCCGACCCGGGGCAGTGGGAAGCGCTGCTGGCTGAATGGACACGCCGGCAGCTGGCCGAAGGCGTGGAAGGGCTGCATGCGCAGGTGCGCGACCGGGTCGACCATGCCCTGCTGGAGGCCGCCCTGCAGATCACCCATGGCCGCCGTGCCGAAGCCGCTGCCCGCCTCGGCCTCGGCCGCAATACCCTCACCCGCAAGCTGGGCGCCGGGCGCCGCCGCGGGGGCCATTGAACGGTCCCTGCACGCGATCCTCGCGCCCGCTTGCCGAACCGTTGATCGTTCGTGGACGATGCCGTCCGTAGTGTCACCTGCAAGGAGTCTTCGATGCGTCTGTCCTTTGCCATCCTGCCGTTGTCCGCCGCCGCGCTGCTGTCTGCCTGCGGCAGTGCACCGAAGAAGGCCGAGCCCACCCCGCCGCCGCCGAGCGTGGTCAGCGCCGCGAAGCAGGCCGAGGCCAATCTGTCGCCGGCTTCGGCCAGCATCGTCAGTGGCCGCATCGCGCTGATGGTGGAGCCGGGTGGCGTCCACATCACCGGCCTGATCGGTGGCCTGCAGCCGATGCAGCAGGCCGGTTTCCACATCCACGAGCGCGGCGACTGCAGCGCGGTGGATGCCAGCAGCGCCGGCAACCACTTCAACCCCAGTGGCGCCGCGCATGGCCGCGCCGGCACCGGCAAGCACCACCTGGGCGACATGGATAACCTGCGTGCCGATGCCCAGGGCCGCGCCAACGTCGATATCCACCTCAAGGGGGTTACCCTTGGCGGAGGCGCCGCCACCGATATCGCCGGACGTGCACTGGTCGTGCATGCCAACGCCGACGACTATCGCAGCCAGCCCGCCGGCAATGCCGGCGTCCGCATCGCCTGTGGCGTGATCCGGGTTGTCCGCTGATCACTGCAGGCTTCATCCAGGGAGAGATTGCATGCGTCTGATCCACACTTCGCTGTTTGTCGCCATCGCCGCGCTGGGCCTGGCGGCCTGCGGCCAGCAGCCTGCCGCGCCGCAGGCTGAAACCCCGCCGGCCGCTCCGGCCGAGGGCACCACCACCGAACCAGCGGCCACCCCGGCACCGGCAGCTGCACCCGCGGCCGATGCGTCGGCCACCGCCGAACTGGCGCCGACCCAGGGCAACGAGGCCAAGGGCAGCGTCACCTTCAAGCTGGTCGACGGCAAGGTCCATGTGACCGGCCAGATCACCGGCCTGAAGCCGGGCAGCGAGCACGGCTTCCACATCCACGAGAAGGGCGACTGCAGCGCGCCGGACGGCATGAGCGCTGGCGGCCACTTCAACCCGGGCCACCAGGATCACGGCAACGTCGCCACCGATCCGCACCACGGCGGCGACATGCCCAACATCAAGGCCGACGACAAGGGCGTGGCCACCATCGATGGCCCAGTATCGAGCAACGTCAACATCGGCAAGGGTGATGACTTCGACATCATCGGCCGCGGCCTGATCGTCCACGCCGACGCGGACGACTACAAGACCCAGCCGACCGGCAATGCCGGTGCGCGCCTGGCGTGTGCGGTGATCCAGAAGGCGCCGTAAGTACGCTTTTGCTGCAAACGGAAAACGCCGGCACAAGCCGGCGTTTTTCCTGATCGGTAGTGGGGGGGGGGGGGGGGGG